>CALEGL010000063.1 GCA_937876495.1 uncultured Bifidobacterium sp. | reverse complement strand
CGACATGTGGTCGATAACGCGCAAGCTCATGGCGCACAGTGCGAGGATGCTCATCCCCGCCGGCATCGCCATCCTCATAGGCACGGCTTTCATCGCCTGCACCCTGCTGTTCGGCAACACGATGAACGATTCGCTGCGCACCCAGATGACCGCCCAGTTCGGGCAGGCCGACTACGTGGTCACCCTTGGCGGCGAGGACGACACGGTCGGCGCCCTCAAGCTCGACGACATCGCCAGGGTCGACGGCGTCACCGGCGTGCGCGCCGACGCCTCCGTCGACGTCAGCATCGTCTCCGGGGACTCCTCGGCGTCCACCCTCGCCATCGCCACGAGCGCGGACTCCGGCCTGCTCCCGGTGAGCATCGTCTCCGGACGGCAGCCGACGGGTGACGCCCAGATTGCCCTGCCCGAATCCCTGGCCCGGCAGCTTGGCGTCTCGGTCGGATCGACGGTCACCGTGGAGCCCGGATACTCCGGCATGGGGTCGGCCGTGCGCTCCGTGACCGTCACCGGCCTGACCTCCGACCCCAACGGCGCCTACACGTACTACGGGGGAGCGGCCGTCATCTCCGACGATGCGCTCGCCACGGTCGGCGGATACGACGGATTCGACGAGGCCTGGGCCTCCTCCGCCTACCTCGACGTCGACGCCTCCCGCGCCGACGTGGCCGTCTCCGACGTCAAGGCCCTGCTTCCGAGCGGGTCGAAGGTCGAATCGCGCCAGACCGCCGCCGACGAGGCGGTGTCGTCTCTGAGCAGCTCCGGCGTGAGCATCGTGACGACCTTCCTCATGAGCTTCGGCGTGCTGGCGATGGTGGTGGCCGCGCTGGTCATCGCCAACACCTTCCAGGTGCTCGTCGCCCAGCGCCGGCGCACTCTCGCCCTGCTGCGCACCATCGGCGCCACCTCCGGCCAGCTGCACCGCTCGGTCATCATCGAGGCCCTCGTTCTGGGACTCGTCTCCTCGGCGCTGGGTGCCGCGGCGGGCATCGGGGTCATGGCCGCGGTCTGCGGCTCCGGGGTGCTGGCATCCCTCGGTCTCAACGCGCGGCTGGTGCTTTCCGTGCAGGCGGTCGTCGTCCCGATCGTCTTCGGTGTGGTCGTCACCGTCCTGGCCTCGCTGGGTGCCGCCCGCTCGGCCACCGCGGTCACGCCTCTGGAGGCCTTGAGGCCTCTGGAGCTCACGGACACCAGACGGTCGGGACGCGTGCGCGCCGTCATCGGCGTTCTTCTTCTGCTCGCCGGCTGCGCGCTGATGGCCTACGGGTTCTGGCGCGTATGGGGCTCCCTGCATGGCGGGGCGGCCCTGAAGGACTCCGCGTACGACACCGCCCTCCTCTCCGCCATCGCCGGTTGTGCGCTGGCGTTCCCCGGACTCCCCGTCCCCGCCGTCTTCCGGCTGCCGTCGACCCACCCTCTCCCCGCCCCGGCCCCCCCCTCGTCCGGCCCCACCCCGCACGCGCCCCCCCTCC
>CALEGL010000062.1 GCA_937876495.1 uncultured Bifidobacterium sp. | reverse complement strand
ATGTCGCGGGTGGAGACGATACGCGCGTCGAAGCCCTGTCTGTCGGCGAGAAGCAGGGCCTGACGAAGGGCTCCCCTGCCGTCCTCATAGGTCAGGCGCAGCATATGGTCCTGATCGCGCCTCAGTATCAGCGACGTCAGTGGTGCCACGGCGAAGACGACGAGGAAGTACAGCGCCACGACAAGCGCGGCCGCGCCGATCATGCCCGCCCCGCAGGCCACGCCCACGGCCGCGGCCATCCAGATGGCGCTGGCGGTCGTCAGACCGCGCACGGTGTCGTTGGTGAAGAAGATCACGCCGGCGCCGAGGAAGCCGATGCCGACGACCACCTGCGAGGCAATCCGGGAGGCGTCCCACGTCACGCCCGACCCCATCAGCGCGGGGATTCCCTGGATGGAGATCAGCGTGAACAGGCAGCTGGCGAGACCCACAAGGATATGCGTGCGAATCCCCGCGTCCTTGCGCCGCGCCTCGCGCTCGAAGCCGATCAGACCGGTGAGCACCAGGGCCGCGGCGATGTCGGCCAGCTCCGCCGGCGTCACCATCCACGTCGTCATGGGCACCCCCTCGGTCTCCTGCCTCAAGAATAGACGCCTTCAGGGAGGGGAGAGCACCTGGACAGGCATGGGAAACCGGCTTTCAGCGCGGCTGAGGCAGCGAAAACAACTCCGGACATTCGCTGAAGCAGCAATCGACGACGGACCCGGGAAAACCGAACGACGACGACTACCGGACGGCTGGTATGGACGTCGCCCCCATCAACCCAGCAGTGCGAGACGCCGACGCACGACCTCCTCCAGAGCTCTGGCGTCAACCCCTTCGTACCCGTCCAGCGAGGCGAACTGCGGCCCGTCGGAGACGTCCGTCCGCGTGAAGCGGGTCTGGGCGAGCGTGGTGGCACCCGACGCGGACGCCGACAGCAACCCCGTCATCGAATCCTCCAGGGCCACGCAGCGGACCATGGCACGGGCATCGTCCGCATCGACTCCCACAAGCCGGGCGGCGGCCCGGTAGGGCGCGGGATCGGGCTTCTTGGGAAGGTCGTCGTCCCCGCAGACGTATCCGGCGAAGGCGCCGGAGGGAGCCTGACGGACGAGGTTCTCCGCCATCGAGCGGGGCGATGTGGTGACGAGCACGGAGGGCACGCCCGCGGCGACGAGCGACCGAAGCACATCCTCCGCACCCGGAATCCACGGAATCCGTTCGGCCTCCCGACGGGCGACGTACCCGATCATCCGGCGGCCGATCTCCTCCGCGTCAAGACGCGTCCCCAGCGCGATCATGCGTCGGGCCACGCTGGGCACGGGCGTCCCGGAGCATTCCCAGGCCAGCTCCTCGTTCCACCGACCGCCGGCGTCGCGGGCGATGAGCATCTCGGACTCATGCCAGTACGGCTCGGAATCGATGAGGGTACCGTCCATGTCCCACAGCACGGCCGTCAGAGTCCGCGGATCTTCGTCCGGAGTCGAATCCGCGTTCAGCACCGGATTTCGGCTCGCTGCCGGATCCCTGTTCGTCGCCGAGCCACCGAGCGACACCGAATCCCCGGTGGCGTTCACGACGTCACCGCCATCATCCACGTCATCAC
>CALEGL010000061.1 GCA_937876495.1 uncultured Bifidobacterium sp. | reverse complement strand
ACTTTCATGACACGTATTCCCGACGTCCTCGCCTCGGTCGGCGAACAGGTTCGGCAGCTGCGGATCGCGGCGGAACTGTCCCAGACCGAGCTCGCCGGCAGGGCGAACATCGGCGTCGCCACGGTACGACGTCTTGAAGGCGGCCGCGACGTGTCCCTGGGGTCGCTTGTGGCGGTGGTGAGGGTGCTCGGAAGGCTTCCGTGGTTCGACGACCTCGACCCCGTCGGCCCGGGTCCGTCCCCCATGGAGTTTCTCCGCGCCAGCGAAGGAAAGACCCCCCGACCGCGTCGGGTCTCGCGCGCACGGGCCTCATCCCACGCAATCCGCTGAGCAAGCCGGGCGGGCCGGAACGTCCATCGACGCATTGGCGACTGATCCCCATCGTGGGATTCTCTTGAAAGCCAGAAGACAGCAGTCTTAGACTCACAAACTCACCGACGCCGGTTTCGTCATGATTACCTATGGAGGAGCATGGAGACCCGCTGAGGGGTCAGCCCCACCATATGGGCAACGTCCCGTACGGTCAGACCTCTGTTTCTCAGCATGCTGACGGTCTGCCGGGTAATATTCGACGCCTCGGCCTGCGCGGCATTCGCCTTTCTCCGAACGGACTCAAGTCGTTCGAGCTCCGCAATCTCCTCCGCACTGAACTGCGGTTCGACGCGCACGGCGTCAACCTTCTTTCCCAGAGTCGCGGCTGCATCCTTGACCATAGCCTCGACCTGATCCAGACGTCTTACCTGCGTGAAAAGACCGGGAATCTCGCTCACCTCCACGGCCCACCAATCGTCCGAGCGCGTAGCCAGTGCGGTTACAGTCATGCCACTCATTTCATCATCCTTTTGATATAGCGAAGAATGGATTTTGCAGTGAGATCATTGATCTCCGTGTGCCTTGGCACAGTGGTCTGCGCCTTGCCCACCTGGACCTTGGAGTGATTGGCTCCTTCGGACCATCTGGCGACAAACCCGTTGCGCTTGGCAATGTCATTGATCTGCCGTTCCAAATCCTTGCGTTTCATGACTGTAGTCTATGGTTATTGACTTATCAAGTCAATAGGTATTGATATTTATGTGGTCGAAGCTACCCACCTCATCATTCACCGACGACCAACCCATGGAGGACGCTCTTCAAGACCACCGACCCTAACCATCGAAATGGATGAATACAGGACACTTCCTTGGACCCTTTCACAATTGTGACCCTTCCTCCATAAACCAATTGACTACTCAGTGAGTAGTCAACATGATGAGACTCATGACAGAAGACAGCCAAAGGAAAAAACAGCGAGAGAGCCTCGGCCTCTCTCAGATCGAAGCATCCCAAAGAGCAAACGTCAGTCTCGCCACATGGAGGCGCTGGGAGGCGAATCCGGACAGTGTGGGAGCCAAGACCAGGAAGGCATGCGCAGCCGTACTCGCTTCGAAAGACAGTCGGCCAAAGGCATTGCGCGAAAAGGACGAGCTCATCGCAAAATCATGGATGGACAATCCGAACATCACGCCGCGACAGGCCGCGGCTCTCGCTTCGACGCTTGATTTCTGGGCGGACGCAGATATCGCGGAATGGCTCAATGACCCCTCATCAACACCCCTTTACGAAGTGTCTCCTTTCGATCGTCTTGATCTTCGAGTCATGATCCGAATCGGCGAGAACCGCGCATGGGCGGCGGCCGCCAAGGAACGGTGCTACGCAGTGGCGGACGAAATCCGGCATGGCATCCTCCCTTTCGATCGGAAAGGATGCTTCTTCGACGAGCTTCTCATGGCCATGGCTCTGGATGATGCGGAGGATTCGATGAAGGATACGCCAGAACTTTTCACCGGAATTCCCGCACGAAGGAGCGAGGACCTCAGCGACGAAGACAAGGACGAAGTCGTGGCGGACGAAGATTGGGAGGGCGTCGGCGACTACTTCGACAACGAATGTCGCTGGGACGAATGGGAGGTTCCGACAATGACAGGACATCCCCTTCTTCCGGCAATCCTCGATGACCATCCTCCCGTGAAATGGTTCGACAACAACGAGGAAAGCGGTGCTGGATATCTCCAAAGACTCGTCGGACTCGTCGTCGACTCCACAAAGGCACCACCATCCTCTACCACTACGAACTGATGGCCTTCCGCCAACGCCAACACGGTTCAACCCTGAGCAGCCGCATGGTGCAGATAAACATGGCACGGATACGCATGGCACGGATGGTCGAGAAGAAACCCCGTGCCGGAAGTCCTCAAGAATGCCGGGAGCCCTAAAGCGCACTTTGCGGGACCACGACGCTGAACCGACGGAAGGAGCACAGGGGCGAGCCCTCCAGTTCTCCGTCATCCATCACGGCGATCCTCTGTATCCTCGTGTCGTGGAACGGCGTCAGCTGGATCGAGACGTAGAGCGGCCCGTCCATCATGCACGGCACGCGCCAGGCGAGCTGGGCGGCGGACCGGGACCACGCCACGCGTTCAGGGAACGGCCGGACATGCCTGCAAAGCCCGCCCTTGCGGCGTATCCGGCGGCGGATCTCCTGGATCCTCGTCTCCGGGGTCGTGTCAAAGAACAGATTCGAGGCAAGCAGACCGGACAGCTGCCCCACCCCGCGAGTGCCGAGAATCACATCGTCGACGATCCGCGCATACTCGTAGGTCTCCTTCCAGACCGGGGCGCGACGCGAATCTCCTTCATAGAGGGACAGCGCCTCCTCCAGCAGGTCCGAGGCCACCGAGGACAGACCGGCCCTGTCACAGTTGGCGAACGCGACGACCCCCAGGCCGGAGTCCAGATGCCAGCGCATCACGGAGGAGAAGCCGGGAAGGCCCCCGGAATGGAAGGCGAAACGGTCGTGCAGCCCATCGACCTCGCCGAACAGGCCGTATCCGTATCCCGTGAAGTACCGGGGCCGGGCGTCACCGCCCGAGGACCCGGACTCCACGCCCGCCATCGGGATCTGCATCCTTCGTCGCGAACTCATCGAGAGGATGCCGCCGTCCCCGCTCCCGCCATCCCCGCTCATCGGGTCGAAGGCCCGCGACAGCCAGCCGCCCCATCGGGCGATGTCGGCCACCGTGCTGAAGACGCCGCCGGCGGCCGCATCCGCATCCTCCCTTTTCTTCGTGTAGGGGAAGGGGGACCAGTCCCCCAAGCCATCCGGGCCGTAGCCCACGGCGACGTCCGGAGCGGCGACGTCCGGAGCGGCGACGTCCGCAGCACCGCCG
>CALEGL010000060.1 GCA_937876495.1 uncultured Bifidobacterium sp. | reverse complement strand
CCGGCACTGACGACGCCTGGGCATGGGGAACGGAGAATTCCCGAAATGTGGCGCCGCGGCTATGCCATCCCGCCGCCGTGCAATGAGCAGCATGGAACGCGAGGCACGGACCGGATTCCGGTTCAGACGAACAGTGACACCCCGCGCCGCGACCCGCAATAGGCGTTGCCCAGCCACGTATGGCGCGAGTTCGGCCACACCGCTCCCAGACGAGGCGCCCCCTGACTCATCCAGATGCTCGGCACTCGCCCGTCCGCGCTGCGGGAGCCGAGAAGATTGAACCCGTTGCGGTCCACCAGCCACTGCGGATGCTGGGTGACCACCGCCAGCCCCTCCTCCAGCGTCAGCGGCAGACGCTCGTCCGAATCGATGAGCTTGCGGGCCACATCAGGCTCACGGTTGACGTAGGCGGTTCCCGTATGGGGACCGACAACCAGATAGAACGGCCCTTCGGGAGGCTCGAACCCATCCTGTGGCACGAAGCCGATGATGTCCCGCGGAGGCATGGTCGTGAACCCCGCCATGCGGTCGATGCTCGTGCGGGCGATCAGCGACTCCGGCGAGACGAGCTCGCGCGTGGGGACCAACAGGATGTCGGCACCGAGGTCCTCAGCCTCCAGCGCCGAGACCAGCGGATCGGCAAGCGCGCGGAACGCCTCCGCGGACATGTCGGCGACATCCGGATACCCCAGGGCAACGATCCGGTCCAGCTGTCTGCGTACCTCCTGGGATGCCCTTGACATGGCTCCCAGTATGGCACGGGCGGACGCCACGCGCCGGAGGCATGCCGGCACGCGCGATCGTCGCGCGATTCCGGACCGGCCCAAGGCCGCGTCATCGCGTGCACAAGGCACATACCCAAAGATCGGGAGGGGGCACGCGTTCCCCTCCCTGACGGGATCCTTCCGGTTCGTTCAGTCCTCCTGGAGGTGGAGGACGTTGTCGTCCGACGGGGAATCGTTCATGTGATAGCCCTCGATCTTGAGGAACGGACGCGACGTGTCCGGAGGGATGTATTCCTTCTCATGCGCGTCCGGGACTCCACCCGCAATTCCCTCAGCGTCGGAGGCACTCACGCCCTTGAACACGTAGATGATGTCCGCAGGACGTCGAATCTCCGCCTCGATATACGTCGAGCCGGGCCCATAGCACGCCTCGTAGCCGACCTCATCGCCGCAGCGGTAGTCGGAGTCGGGACCGACGAGCTCGATGTCCACCGACTTGTCGGTCCCCCATCGGAATCCATCGTTCGAAATGCCATACGGAAACAGCCACGACAAAAGACGGGACCCCACGCCATATGCGCAGGGCCCCGACCATAATCACGGAACCCTCCACGGGTCCCACCGGAATCTGCCGAAGCTAGACCCTGTCGGCGAAATGCTTGCGCACGATGATCTCCGCCAGCTCCACGGCATTGAGAGCGGCGCCCTTGCGCAGGTTGTCGTTGGAGATGAACATCGCCAGCCCCTTGCGGCCCTCGACGGCCTGGTCCTGGCGGATGCGCCCGACGAAGCTCGGATCACGGCCGGCGGCGAGCTGCGGGGTGGGGATGTCATCCAGCGTGACGCCCGGAGCCGTCGACAGCACCTCTCGCGCCATATCCGGCGTGACGTCTTTCCCGAACTCGGCGTTCACGCTCATGCCGTGCGCGGTGAAGACGCCGACGCGCACGCAGGTGCAGGAGGCCGCCAGATGGGGCAGGTGCAGGATCTTGCGGCTTTCGTTGCGCAGCTTCTGCTCCTCGTCGGTCTCCTCGGAGCCGTCCGGGACGATGGCGCCGATGAAGGGCACGACGTTGAAGGCGATGGTGCGCACGACCTTGGTCGGCTTGGGGAAGTCGATGGCGGAGCCGTCGAACACGAGCTTGTCGGCGCCTTGGTCGATTGCGGCCTTCGCCTCGTTCATAAGCTGCAGCACGCCGGCGCGTCCGGCGCCGGAGACCGCCTGATAGGAGCTGACGATGAGACGCTTCAGCCCGAAGGCGTCCGACAGCGGCTTGAGGGCGGGCATGCAGGCCATGGTCGTGCAGTTCGGATTGGCGACGATGCGCGTGGGGATGTCGTCGAGGTCGTCGGGATTGACCTCGGCCACCACCAGCGGCACGTCGTCATGCATGCGCCACTGCGAGGAGTTGTCGACGACGTAGGCGCCCGCCGCGGCGAACCGGGGGGCCCACACCTTCGATGTGCCGCCGCCCGCGGAGAAGATGGCGATGTCGATGCCCGACAGATCGGCCTTCTCGACGTCCTCGACGACGATGTCGTGCCCGCGCCAGTTGAGCACGGTGCCGGCCGACCTCGATGAGGCGAGGAACCGCAGATCCCGGACGGGGAAGTCCCGCTCGTCCAGAACGCGACGCATCACCATGCCGACCTGTCCGGTGGCCCCCAGAACGGCGACGTTCACTCCATGATCATGAATCAGCATGTCTCACTCCTGCTTGACGAACACTTCCGTTTCCGATTCCGAAGCCCGATTCGCGGGTCCGACGCCCCTAGCGGCCCGTCCCACCGTAGACCACGGCCTCCACATGGTCGGAGTCCAGTCCATAGGCGGTGTGCAGCGCACGGACGGCCTCGTCCAGGTCGTCCAACGCCACCAGCGCGGCGATGCGAATCTCCGAGGTGGAGATCATCAGCACGTTGATGCCCTTCTCGCTGAGGGCGGTGAAGAACCTGGCCGCCAGGCCGGAGTGCGTCTTCATGCCCACGCCCACGACCGCGACCTTGCCCACATTGGGGTTGACGACGCAGCGCTTGTAATGCAGGTCGTCGCGATGAGCCTCGAGCACCTCCTGCGCCCGGCGGGCCGAGGATTCGGGGACGGTGAAGGAGATGTCCGCCGTGCCGGTGGACGCCCCCGCCTGCACGATCATGTCGACGTTGATGTCCGCGTCGGCAAGACCCTCGAACACGCGCGCCGCCATTCCCGGCTCGTCCGGGACCCCGCGCACCGTGATGAGGCTTTCGCTCCGGTCGTGGGCCACTCCGGAGATCACCGGGGTCTCCGGCCCGAGGTCCGGGAAGAGCTCGCCCATGGACGCGTCCTTCCCCTCGTCGCTTCCGACGTCGTGTCTGTCGCTCATTGCAGTCCTCCCCTTCGAAAGGTCATCCGTGGTCGTCATCGTCTATCCCTGTCGTTCATCGTTCTCCGTCGTTCCTCCCGCGGCCGCCGACCGTCCGCCCAAGGCATGAGGCAGGGCCGGCATCCATGCGGTCCACCGTCTCAGCCGACGTTGGGCAGCGTCTCGGGATCGATCCCGTCCGGAAGGACGAGGGTTCCCGGCCGGTGGGAGAAGGAGCTTCTCACATGCAGAGGCATATGGAAGCGCTGCGCGTATTCGACGCATCTGAGAGCCAGGACCTTCGACCCGCAGGAGGCCATCTCGAGGATCTCGTCGTAGCTGATGCGAGGGATTCGCCGGGCGGTGGGGACGATGCGCGGATCGGCAGTGAAGACGCCGTCCACGTCCGTGTAGATCTCACAGACGTCTGCGGCGAGCGCCACGGCGAGCGCCACGGCGGAGGTGTCGGAGCCACCACGTCCGAGGGTCGTGGGGTCGCCCCCCTCGTTGATGCCCTGGAACCCCGCGACGATCGCCACATGGCCCGCCTCCAGGGAACGGCGGCCGCGGTCGGGCCGCACGGCCTTGATATGCGC
>CALEGL010000059.1 GCA_937876495.1 uncultured Bifidobacterium sp. | reverse complement strand
CTACGTGTTTTTGTTTTCACGCGGGACAGGACATGCGGTTTTGGCCTTGGTCTCGTGGCTTCGTAGTTGACTGGTCGGGGACGGGCTGATGCTCGGCGGCGACCACACGGTCGGCGGTCTCGGCGATGGCGCTGGCCGCCGTGTAGGAGTCGTAGTCGGATCCGATCGTCCCGGCGTACACGGCGATGGACGCGGCCTGGGAGACGACGTCCAGCGAGCGGCCGGTGGCGATGAGCAGGTCGACGCGCATGAACGGCTCGAGCCGTCCGCCGAAGCGCGACTTCGTGCGGCGCACGCCCTTGGCCACGGCCCGCACCTTGCCATGCGCACGCGTGAGAATCGTCAGGATACGGTCGGCCTCGCCGAGCTTGACCGTGCGCAGGACGACCCCCTCATCCCGGTACAGCGGCATACGCACCTCCCTCGGGCAGTTCTCCGGCCGTCGGCACGGAATCGGTATCAGTACAGGAACAGCCCCCAGTATGCGAAGACGAGCAGCACGTTGAGCATCGTCACGGCGGTCACCCAGAACAGCACGCGGCCGAGGCGCGTCGCGGCAAGCACCGGTTCGCGTCCGCTCACCACGTCGCCGATGGCCTCCCTACGCGGCGGCCATCGGATGATGCCGCGTCGTGAGGCGACCTCCACAAGACGCCCCAGAACGCGCGACCACGCACAGACGACGAGCACGCACACCACCTGGATCACCGGCCAGCTCCAGTAGGCGATTCCGGGGCTCGCATCGGGGGCCGCGCCCCATGCCAGACGCACGACCTTCATCACCACCTGGGCGAACCCGGCGCACAGCAGCAGCAGGGCCGACAGCGTCACCACGGTGAGCGCCAGCAGAGATCCGCCGAAACCGTGCCGGAACCCCAGAGACGAACCGGGCCGCCGAAGCACCACATGCCGGATGCGGCGACCCAGCGCGACCAGGGACAGCACCAGCGTCGCCAGCAGCAGGAGCAGCGTCACCACATGCAGGATGATCCCGTATATCGTCAGAGGCCTGTCGGCCTTGAGCTCGGAGGGCACGGGTATGGACTGGTAGATCGTCGCCCCGGCCACGCGCTCACTGGTCTGCGTGAGCCCGGCCACGGTGCCCACGGCCCAGTTGGTCATGTCGGTGACGTACTGGTCGGCGAACGGCGTGTCGGATTCCGCCTGGTCGCCGAGCCGCAGCACGTGGTTGGCCACCGGATAGCTGCGAATCGTCACGTCCCAGTTGCCGGCGTCATGCGCGAGCTTGAGGATGTTCCGCACGCCGCTGACCTGCGCGGTCATCACGTCCTTCGACCCATACGCCACGAAGGTGGGAATCGAATAGGCGCGTTTGTTGAGCGTCTGGACGTCGAAGTTGGTCATCCCCACCACCGTGCCGTCGGCACGCAGCACGCGCCGGACGATGGACTGGTACCCGTCGTTCGCTCCGACCAGCGTGAAGTCCTGCGCGGCAAGGAACCCGATGGACTGGCGCGGCGTGGAGACCATGGGGCTGAGCAGCACCTGGAAGGCGATGCGGTCGTCGTCGCGAAGCAGATAGGAGGAGATCCACGCGCTTTCCGAGGTGGCGTAGATGCCGACCTTGTCGGCGTTGACGTCGTCCAGGGTGCGCAGATACCGGATCACCTGGTCGTAGATCTTCGCGGAGGCGGGATAGTCGCGGGTGACGTCGTTGGTGGACCACACGGGCTTGTCGAGTACGGCGGTGACGAATCCGGCGGAGCTCAGGTCATTGGCGACGTCACAGAAGGAGTTGTCAGCCGTGCCGTATCCGGCGCCGTGCATGAACACGACTGCGGGCCACCTGCCGGTGGCGCCCTTCGGCTCGCGGATGAGCACGCGGATGCGCTGCACCTCCCCCGTCGACGGCCGCACGGCCCTGATGGTGATGTAGCGCTTGGCGACCTGGTAGTCCCCCAGCTTCGGCTGCGTCGTCCCCGTGGTGTTGCGGAAGCTGACGGCGGTGTCGGCGGTGAGGGTCTCGATGGTCTGGCCGCTGGGTTCGTTGCTCCAGCTGACGGACGTGGCGTGGGACACGAAGACCAGCGCGGCGAGAAGGATGACGGCGATGGGCAGGCTCACCGACAACCGTCTGCCGCGGCTCCATGGTCTGTCCCGGGTTCCGATGGACGCGGACCCGGATTCCGTCGCGGTCCCGCGGTCCTCGTCCGGACGGGCGTTCCCCGCTTCTTGTCCGCCCCGGGCGCGCCCGCCCGGCTGGTCCTGTTCCTTCGGCACGTGGCCCCTTGTAACCGCGCGGGCCGGACAGGCCCGGACGGACCGCACGGTCCCCGGCCGCCTCGCCGGCGCCGCCCCCGTC
>CALEGL010000058.1 GCA_937876495.1 uncultured Bifidobacterium sp. | reverse complement strand
CGGGACTGCGGAGAGTTCGACGTCGTCCGCCGCTCCGGGTCCTGCTTCGCCATCGCCTGCGGCCATGACCATCGCAACGGCTTCGTCGGCGACGTCGGCGGCGTCACCCTCATGGCCACGCCCACCTGCGGCTTTGACTCCTACGGTCCCGCCCCCTCGCATGTGGCCGCGCGACTGCTGGAATTCGACATCCGGCATCCCGACCGCCCACGCACCCAGCTGCTTCAGTTCGGCGACCTCGTGGGCAAGCCCGCCGGCCGCAAGAACTACACCTATGCGCTCAACGACGTGAAATCGTCCTCGGGGGAGACCATCGACCTTCTGCACCGGCCAGGCGCCCTCGCCAGGCTGCTTCACCACCTTGGCCTGCGTTAGGACGTCAGACGTCACGTCCTTCAGAGGATGCCGATGACGCGTACGCCCGGGGCTCCCTTCGTCCTTCGCCGGACCGCGTCCTTCTCAGGCCGCCGAACCGGCCTTGAGCAGGCAGTCCGTCAGATACTTCCCGGCGGCCATGACCAGCGGCGCATAGCGCTGCCCGGGCATCGACCCCATGCGGCCTGTGGGCCCCGAGATCGACACGGCCGCGATGACCTGCCCGCTGGGGTTGCGGATGGGTGCGGAGATGGACGCCACGCCCTCCTCGCGCTCGTTGATGGACTCCGCCCATCCGCGGCGACGGACGGTGGCGAGCTGCGTGGCCGTGAACTTGGCCTGCCGGAGCCCCTGATGCAGACGCTCCGAATCCTCCCAGGCCAGCAGGATCTGCGCCGCGGAGCCGGCCTCCATCGACAGCATCGCGCCCACGGGAATCGAATCCCTCAGACCGCTCGCCCGTTCCACGGCGGCGATGCAGATGCGCTGGTCGCCCTGGCGGCGGTATATCTGAGCAGACTCCCCCGTGCGGTCGAGCAGCGTCTGCAGAACGGGTCCGGCGGCGGTGAGCAGCCGGTCCTCGCCGGCGGCCGCCGACAGCTCGGCGAAGCGGGATCCCAGCATGAAGCGTCCATGCTGGTCGCGCAGCACGAAGCGATGACGTTCGAGGGCGATGGCCAGGCGGTGCGTCGTGGGACGGGCCAGACCGGTCGCGGCGACCAGCTGGCCGAGCGTCGCGGGGCCGAACTCCAGCGCGTCGAGGATCTTCACCGTCTTGTCCAGAACGCCGACTCCCGAATGGACCTCCTCGTCGCGGAAGGCCCCCGAACTGGTCTCGGCCGCTCCGGAGGCGAAGGGATTGGCACCGGTCGACCGGGCGTTCTCCCGCTTCGCATCGTCGGTCGTGTTCGGGGCATCGGCGGTCCTGTCCGCGGAATCTTTCGTGGCTTCCTTCGTGGCGTCGTCGGTGGAGGTGGTTGCGCTTCCGGCATCCGTCGGTTGGTCGGTATGCGGCGTCGGTGAGGTCATAAGGGGAT
>CALEGL010000057.1 GCA_937876495.1 uncultured Bifidobacterium sp. | reverse complement strand
CCCCATGTCGTCATCGCGCATTCGGGCCATCCGGTCAGGGGAGACGAATCCGTGTTCGTTCCTCCGTTCTTTCCAGCCAGCCGTCGGTGATGGGACGGCGTCCCCGGGACTCGAGCCAGCTGTTGAACGACGCCTTCCATTCCTCATGGGCGCGACGCTGCCAGTTCATGATCTCGTCCAGGCTTAGGGATCCGACCTGGGGATACAGCGTGCTCATGGGCGCGATGAGGTCGACGGCCGCCCTGGTGTCGGCGGAGGCGTCATGGAAGTCGCCGTCGGGCTCGACGCCGTAGTAGGCGGTGGTGTCCGACAGGGTGCGCCGGCCGTGACGCCGTGACACCTTGCGATCGATCACCAGTGGGTCGACGACGAGGTCCGCGTCGACGTCGGCGAGGTTCCAGCGGTTCAGATCCCCATGGAGCATGGCCACGTCGAAGGGGGCGTTGTAGGCGAGAAGCGGGATGCCGATTCGCTGGGAATCGAGCACGGCCTGCGCGATCTGTCCGAGCGCCTCCGTCGGCTCGGCGCCGTTCTCCTGCAGAAAGTCATCCGTGAAGCCGTTGACCGCCGAGGCTCCCGCGGACATGGGACGATGGGGATTGATGATCCAGGAGACGCTGATGTCCCCCGCGCGTCCCCGTGCCGGGTCGCGAAGCACCAGGCAGGCCGACACGATGGCATCCCTTCCGGGCCGGGCCCCCGTCGTCTCGGTGTCGAATCCAAGAAGCCGGGAATCATGGAGCGCGGTCATCCCCGTCTGCGGATCGTAGTCATGCAGCCTGGCGAGCAGGTCGTCGAACCCGGTGCCTGACGGGGCGGATGGCGATGAGATTGAAGGTGCGGTCATGTCCTCCATTGTGCCCCCTGAGATGAATGCCGGTTCGGAGTGTCCTGCATGGGCATCCGCGGACGACCCGCGGCGAGTCGTGGCGTCGGCGTCGGCATGCGCGCATTCTAGAATGGCCGATGTGACGGATGGACGGCAGGAGACGGTGGAGCGCAAGCGTGAACGCTTCGAGGCCCTCGCCATGCCTGCCGTCAACGCCCTGTACCGTCAGGCGATGCGGCTGACCAACAATCCCGAGGACGCCCAGGACCTCGTCCAGGACACCTTCGAACGCGCCTTCAAGGCCTTCGACGGATTCACGCCGGGCAGCAACTTCGAGGCGTGGATGACCACCATCGAGCGCAACGCCTACTTCAATCAGTACGCCAAGGCGAAAAGGCGTCCGAAGCGGGCCAACGACTCCACGGGGAGCTATGACGACTGGGACATCTACTCGGCGTCGGAGCATGCCTCCGAGGGGCTCAAATCCGCCGAGCAGGAGTATCTCGACGCCTTCGCCCCGGAGGAGATCCTCCGGGCCCTGGGGACGCTGAGCCCCGAAAGGCGTCAGGTGTTCATCGATGCCGCCATAGACGGCAAGACGTACCAGCAGGTGGCCGACGAGCAGGGCGTCCCCATCGGGACGGTGATGAGCCGGCTCAACAGGGCCCGGGCGCAGCTGCGGCGGGAGCTGGCCTCCTATGCCCGCGAAAGGGGCTACCACGTCGGCGCCTCGGGACGTCGCGCCGCTTCACCCCCCGCGAAAGGGCGTCGGGCGGTGACGGCCCATAATGGAGTCGGCGGCGCGAACGACGTCGAGCATGACCGTGGAGCCGTCCGGAGCGACGTGCGTGGGCCGGTGACGGCCGGGAAGGAGAATGACCATGGGCGATGAGATTCGCCGTGGGCGTCTTTCCGTCACGTCGGTGACGAGCACCTCCGTCACGCCCGGCTCGGTCGAACGCACCGAGATCACCGTGGTCACGGGCGCCGATGCGATGGATCCGTCCCTGGCTCGGTCGGGGCAGGACTGCTTCGATCCCCGCAGCTGCTGCGACGCCCGGGAACGGGAGCTCATCGAGATGCTGCGCTCCTACCTGCGTCCGGACGTGGCTCCGGAATGCCTGCTGCGGCGTCTGAGGGAGACCCTCGACCATTGCTGCGACGAAGAGGCGCATGATTCTGACGTTGGCCGGAGGTCCGAGGTCTGAAGCCGACGGATCGCCCGTTCATCCGCGGATGAACGCCGGATGCGCGCATTCCCCGGAGCGTTCCTTCGTGCCCGCGTGCGGATGCACATCGGCCGCCCGCCCCGATCGGATGATGGTGCGTGCGCCGCATGCGCGTGATTCGGAGATGCGAAACGGCCGGGATGAGAGCATCATCCCGGCCGTTTCCCCGTGGACCCGAGGGTCCGTCGTCGACGTCGATCAGGCGTTCGGCCTTTTGCCGTGGTTGGCGGCCTTCTTGCGACGATCCTTGCGCTTGCGTCCGCGCATCCCCATGATGGACTCCTTTGCTTGACGGTAACGAACCTTCCGGATTATCGCACATGGAGCGGACCTGCACAAGACGGGGCATCCTGCCCATGCCGCGCGCTGATCCGCGGGCCTGGGCGCCTGCGCTTTGCTAAGGTGTGTGCCGGAACGATACCGGGGCCGGATCGGTCATCCGGATGGACGAAAGGCGCTGGACGCATGGGCGGACGCATCATACTGGCGGATCCGAGGGGGTTCTGCGCCGGGGTCGACCGCGCCATCCTCACCGTGCGGACCATCCTCGCCTCCTCGCGGCGGGACGATGGGCGTCCACCCGTCTACGTCCGCCGTCAGATCGTCCACAACCGCCACGTCGTGGAGGACCTCGCCCGTCAGGGGGCCGTCTTCGTCGAGGAGCTCGCGGATATCCCCCAGGAGGACGTGGACGCCGGGGTCCCCGTCGTCTTCTCCGCGCACGGCGTCTCCCCGGAGGTGCAGCGGCAGGCGAAGGCCCGCGGCATGAGGATCGTCGACGCCACCTGCCCGCTGGTGAGCAAGGTGCATCGCGAGGTGCAGAGGTTCGTGCGAGAGGGATACGAGATCGTCTATATCGGGCATCACGGCCATGACGAGGCGGTCGGCGTGATCGGCGAGGCCCCCGGGCACGTGCATCTCGTCGATGGTCCGGCGGACCTCGACGCCCTGGACTTCCCGTCCTCGCAGCGTCTGGTGCTGCTTACCCAGACCACGCTGAGCGTCGACGAGACGGCCGACCTGTCGGCGGCGATTCGGAACCGCTTCCCCTGGATCGAGGAGCCTCCCAGCTCGGACATCTGCTACGCCACGCAGAACCGCCAGACCGCGGTCAAGGCCGTTGCGCGCCGTTCGGACGCCGTCGTCATCGTGGGGTCGGCGAACTCGTCGAATTCCGTGCGCCTCATGGAGGTCGCCCGACAGGAGATGGCGGGACGCGGCGAGGCGCGGCGCATAGACGACGCGGGAGAGCTGCGGCGCGCGTGGTTCGAGGGCGTGTCCACCGTGGGCGTCTCCTCCGGCGCCTCGGTTCCCGACGAGCTCGTCGCCGGCGTCGTGAGGGTGCTGGGGGAGTGGGGATACGACCATGTCGAGCACGCCGGCGGCGTGAGGGAGACGATGCATTTCGTCATGCCCTCCCAGCTACGCGGGCGGGGGTCGCGGGGCGACCGGTCCGCGGCGGATTGCGAACCTCCCGCCCGCACGGCGGCCTGACGCCCCCGATTCCCGGCCTGCGCAGCCTCGCCTGTTCCTTGGCTTCCGGGGTTTCCGGCGTCATCGCGTCCCCGGCGCCGGAGGGTGTGGGCGCGGTCGCGGGTCTCAGCGGGTGCGGATGGGCGCTGTGACGGCCCCCAGCACCGCGCCAACCACCTTCGGGGCGAGGCCCACGCCGAAGCCCCGCTTTCCCCCCGAGACCAGGACTCCGTCGCAGCCCACGGCGTCCCCGCCACGCCCCGCGCGCATCCGCGTCCGCTGGCCGAGCGGGGAGATGCCTCCCAGCACGTACCCGCTCTCCCTCTGGGCGACCTTCGGGTCCGCCATCGCCGCCTTCTTGGCGCCCACGACGGCGGCCAGGGCCTTGAGGTCCAGATGCCCGCTGACGGGCACGATGCCGATGACCATTTCGTCGCCGACGTCGGCCATCAGCGTCTTGTACACGCGCTCCTCGGGGATGCCCAGAAGCCGCGCGGCCTCGATGCCGTAGCCGTCGTCCATGTGGTCGGCGGAATGCTCGTATTCGTACGTATGGAAGGCGATGCCGGCCCGTTCCAGCTCCAGCGTCGCCGGGGTCGATCCCCGACCCGCCCGTCGTGCCTTCTTCGACATGGGGTTCGCGTCCTTTCCTCTGCGTCGATGGTCTCCCGCGTCGAGGCTCCTCTGGCCCGACGTTCCGTTTCGTCGGCGCATCCCGTTCCTTGCGCGTTCCGGTCCGCATATGCTTCGGCCCCTGTCCGTCGCGGGGACGTCAGGGGCCGAAGGGTCGGTACCGTATCGGGGTGCGGGACATCCGCGCGGCGTCCACGGCCTCCGATGCGCTACCGGAGCCGGATCACTCGGAGATTTCGGCGAAGTACAGCAGGGTGCGGATCATGTTACAGGTGAATCCGTACTCGTTGTCGTACCAGGACACCGTGCGGGCGAGGGTCACGCCGTCGACGGCGTTGACGTCGGTCTGCGTGGGGTCGAAGACGCCGCCGTGGGTGTCGCCGATGATGTCGGAGGAGACGATGCCATCGGCGTTGTAGCCGTAGAAGTCGGTGTCGGAGAAGGCCTCCTTGAAGGCCGCGTTGATCTCGTCGACCGTGGCGGGCTTCTCCAGAACGCTGGTGAGCTCGGTGACGGAGCCGTCGGGGACGGCGATGCGCTGGGCGTGGCCCTGCAGCTTGCCGTTGACGGAGGGGACGACCTTGCTGATGGCCTTGGCGGCGCCGGTCGAATGGGGGGTTGTGTTTATGGCGTCGGCTCGGTTG
>CALEGL010000056.1 GCA_937876495.1 uncultured Bifidobacterium sp. | reverse complement strand
AGGGTGCGGACCCCAGCGAGGGCAGGTCCCAGGAGGACGGTGAGGACGGCGGAGGGGACCCCGACCCCCACGCAATGCCCGCGGAGACGAAGGTCAGTCTCCAGCACGAAGGTCCCATAGGTCGTGTATCCGCCGAGGAAACCAGTCCCTCCGCCGAGGCGCGCCAGACGACGCCATCCGACGTCCGGGCCGCTTGTCGCAAGGGATTCCTGGAGGAATCCCAGTGCGAATGCTCCGGTGAGGTTGATGGTCAGGGTCATCCAGGGCCAGACCGCGGATTCGCCCTGCAGGGTCGACAGAAGGATGCGCGCGAGGGTTCCCGCGATGCCGCCGAGAAACACGGCGACCGCTGCCGAGACCATGTCGGGGAGCTCTGAACGTCGTCCTCGTGGCCTGGACGGTCTTTGCTCCCCGGATTCCTGCGGGATGCCGTGGAATGATGAATCGGCCATGTGACGGTCTCCTTCCAGTACACGGCCTATGACCGTTGCCGGCTCGCGGCATACGGCCATCGTGTTCTGTAGGAACCATCAGAGGACGACTGCGGTTGCGCGGTCGTCCGCGGTTCGCCGCTCGGGGTTCGGCATCCCGGGAGGACAGGCGGGGCCCATCACCTGCCTGCGAATGGTACCACACGGGTCGTGTCGGCGCCGTTCGGGTGGGCCGCCTGTGGGCTTCACGCCGCCGGTATCTTTCGCGTCTCTCGGCACTCCTGGTCGCCGCCGTCCGTGGATTCGGCGTGGCCCATGACGGAGGAGGATCCCGAGCCCGAGAAGAGGTCGTGGTTCTCGTCGGCCGCGGGTGAGAGCGCGGCTCGGCGCGGAGCGGCAGGGAGCGCTGGCGTGTCGGGGCGAGTGGTGTGATATCCCGGCCGTACGCCACGGGAGCCGGAGCGGAGATCTCCGACGCCGGTGGGAGGAGGCGCGTATGGCTCGGAAGGCAGGGGAAGCGATGGCTGACGGAGAGGACGCATCGGTGGACGGCATCGTCATCCCGCCGGCGTCGAAGGGCGGCTGGATCGGAGCCAACCATGGCAAGGGGCAGGATTTCACCGTCACCCCCCATCCCGAGGAGCCTCATGAGCTCGGTGGTTCGTCGGACAGGCTCAACTGGCTGAGGGCCGGGGTTCTGGGCGCGAACGACGGCATCGTCTCCGTGGCGGGCACCATCATCGGCGTCGCCGGCGCGGATCCCAGTCCGCGGTCGCTGCTCACCGCCGGCATCGCGGCGCTCGCCGCGGGGGCCTTCTCGATGGCCGGCGGCGAGTACGTCTCCGTCAGCGCCCAGAAGGACACGGAGAAGGCCCTTCTGGCCAAGGAGAGATGGGAGCTGGAGACCATGCCCGCCGACGAGCTCGACGAGCTGGCCCAGATCTACGAGTCCAAGGGCATGACCGCTCCGACGGCCCGTCGCGCCGCCGCGGAGGCCATGGAGCATGACGCGTTGCGCGCCCACGCCGTCGACGAGCTGGGAATCGACCCGGACCAGCTGACGAACCCCTGGAGCGCCGCGTTCTCCTCCTTCGTCGCCTTCGTCAGCGGGGGGATCATTCCACTGCTGTTCTCGCTGATTCCCGTGGCC
This sequence comes from uncultured Bifidobacterium sp., assembly GCA_937876495.1. Taxonomy (GTDB): domain Bacteria; phylum Actinomycetota; class Actinomycetes; order Actinomycetales; family Bifidobacteriaceae; genus Bifidobacterium. The sequence goes on along the minus strand of CALEGL010000056.1, from coordinate 3,228 downwards.
TTCCCGCTCCGCGTGACGCTCGTCGTGGTCTCCGTGGCGCTGGCCCTGCTGCTGACGGGTGCGGTGTCCGCGCAGCTCGGGGGCGCGGCGCGGCGCCGTGCCATCGCACGCAACGTGCTTATGGGACTTGGCACCATGGTGTTCGCCTGGGCCGTGGGCGCCCTGTTCGGCACCATCGCCTGACCGATACCGTCTTTCCTTCTCATGGGGACTGGTGCTTCCCCGATTCGGCGCCGTCGCCTCGCCGATCCTGTTCGCCGGGCGACAGGTGACGGCCGCATGAACTTCCCCCGAATAGCCTCTGTATTCGCGCCGTGGCCATTGGGCTTGGTGCTCACAATGGCAGCGCATGACAACCAATGCAGAGAGAGGAAAGTCATGATGCTCCAGATGCCCACGTTCCTGCGGGGACGAGCGGCGAGGGTCTCGACCCCCATACTCGTGGCCACGCTGTGCCTGGCCGTCTCCGCCGTTCCGGAGGCCAGTGCGGCCAGCGCCTATCCCTCCGACTCCACGCAGCCCGACCTGGTCTCGTTGCTGTCGGACTACTCGAACTACTGGAAAGCCGCGAACTCCTACGATTCGAAGGACAGCTCCACCTTCGGCAAGGGTACGGTCGTCAACGCCGACGTTCTTCGGCATGACGACGAGACCACCGTCCGCATCAACAACGCGGCGGCCGCCGGATCCGACGGCACGACGCCGACCGCCCAGCAGAAGCGGGCACTCATCGATTCCGACTACAAGATGGACGAGACGCTCCCCGATTCCCTGGGACCGATCCTCGGCGCCTACTTCTCCGAGGGTCTCAAGCAGGGCAAGCTCCCGCTCACCGACGAGCTGCTCATCGCCAGCGGCACGTCGCTGATCTCCAACTATCTGGATACCGGAGACGCCAAAAGCACCTACAACCATCCCCGCCCCTTCGTCGACAGGACGAACGCCGGCTACGTGAAGGCGGGACTCAGCCAGACGCTGGGTATAGACAAGGTGCCGGTGTGGACGGATTCAGCCGGCACCGAACACAACCCCGGGTATGACTGGTTCATCACGTCCCCGTCGTTCCCCTCCGGACACACCACCTACGCGTACTCCGGCGGCATCGGGCTGGCGACGCTGATTCCCGAACTGGCTCCGGAGATCCTGACCCGAGCCTCGGAGGCCGGCAACAACCGCATCGTGCTGGGCGTCCACTACCCGCTGGACATCATGGGAGGGCGCATCGACGGCGAGGCGGCGAACGTGGCCCGCTGGTCCGACACGGCCTTCCGCACCGACAAGATCCTTCCTGCGCAGAAGGAGCTGCGGTCGTATCTGACCTCGCGCTGCAAGGCCGACGGATACGGTGACACGCTTGCGGCATGCATCGAGAAGACCGGCGCCAACGACAAGAACGGCTACGCCAACTCCTTCACCGACGCCGTCGCCACCGTCGCGGTGACCGACCGCGCCTCGGCGCTGACGGTGTACAAGGAGCGCCTGACCTACGGCTTCTCCCAGACCGGGAAGTCCGGACAGAAGGCCGTCGTTCCGGAGGGCGCGGAGAACCTGCTCATCACGACGTTCCCGACGCTGAGCGCCTCCCAGCGCCGAACGGTTCTCGCGGACACCGAGATCGATTCCGGATATCCTCTGGACTCCTCTTCCGAGGGATACCAGCGTCTGAATCTTGCCGCGGCCATGAGCTCGAAGGTCACGCTGTCCGCCGACGGCACCGTGGTCAAGGTGGAGCCGGGGCAGAAGGTCGCCTCCGTCGTCGTGGAGAAGGCCTCGTCGAACTCGTCGAAGGCGTCGAACGGCGCGTCCTCGTCCTCTTCATCGATGAACGCCCCATCGAAGGCCGGCTCCTCGTCGACGTCCTCGAACGCGAAGCCGAAGAGCTCGACGTCGGCGGGAGCCTCGTCCACCGGAGCCTCGTCCAAGGGGTCCTCGGCGCTCGCCAGCACGGGAGCCGGCGTCGGCGCGGCGACCGCGCTTGCCGCGGCGCTTCTCGCCACGGGCTGTGTATCGACGGTCGTCTCCCGACGCCATCGCGACGGCGGCGTGACGTCGTCACGATGACGGCCTCTCCGGCTGCAGTCCATCCGCGGCCGGATTCGGTTCAGGGGTGCCCCCTCCCTCTCGGAGAGGCCACCCCCGTCGCTATGCTTCGCGGCCTTATGCCGGTCGACCTCGTTCACCGCGGAATGGGGTAGTCTCGTCCTCGATGATGGTGGCTGTTCCACGAAGGGAGGGTCATGAAAACCGATATGCATCATGAACCGTCCCGCGGGTCCGGCGGGCGGCCTGCGGGCGGCCCGCGATTCGTCCTGTGCATGACCCTGCTGGCCTGTCTGGCAGTCGCGGGGCTGGGGGTCACGCATATCGCTCTTGTCCGCCGCGGAGTGGGGTTGTCGTCCGTGTCCTCCTCCCTTCGGTCCGGGATTCGCCCGGCCGTCCTCGAACGTCTGGGCGGCTACCGTCCCGTCGAGGAGGTCGCCGTGCCGGGCAAGCGACGTCAGGACCATGTGGTTCGGTCGGTTCGATCGGGCAGGTCCGACCGCTACGTGTGCTGGACCACCGCCTCGACGCCGCTGAGAACGACTCTGACGATTCCCGGGGCCGTCGTGCACGGAGTCCGCGGACCGTCGGTGAGCGTCGCCATCACTCTGCGCCGTCGCCCGGCCGTCATATGGGGGACTCCTTCGGTCAGCGCCGCGGGCGTGGTCCGTGCCATCCCCAACGGCCTCGTCGCGAATGGCGTCACGGACAACACCCCGAGATTCAATCTCATCCTGCGTCTGCTGCCGTCCTCGATGCCGGTGACGGTGTCCTTCCCGAAGGGGCGCTTCGCGTTCACCGGGGTCATCCGCATGAGAAGTGATACGACCGTGGTCGGTCGTCGCAACGAGACGGATGTCCAGATGCCCGCCCACAGGCGCGGCGACCTCGTGGTCTGGTATCCGACCGGAGGAGCGCGCGGATACGGCGGCATGCATGACGTGACGTGGAGGAACGTCGTCTTCCGGGGTGAATACTCCTCGCGGCTGCTTCCGACTCAGACCATCTTCGAGTCCATCATCCATGCCCGGGACATCACCTTCGACCATTGCGTGTTCAGGATGGTCCAGCGTCCGTATGGGCACCTTCTCGACGTGGACGGCAGCACCGACGTCACCGTCCGATACAGCACGGTGATCGGGTCGCCGAACCGGGGCCAGACCTTCAAGGAGGCCTTCCAGATGGACG
>CALEGL010000055.1 GCA_937876495.1 uncultured Bifidobacterium sp. | reverse complement strand
GTCACGGCCTGCGCGCCGGCCGCCGGGGGGCGGTCGATGCGCACCTCGAGTCTGACGTCGGCGAGGGCCGCGGCCATCTGCTCCCCCCATTCCATCAGCACCACGGTGGCCTGGGACGGATTCTCCAGCTCCTCGTCGAGGCCGAGGGCCTCGAGTTCGTCGAGAAGCGCGTCCCGCGCGTCCTGCCCGGGAGCGAATCCGTCACCGCCGAGACGGTAGGCGTCGACGTGCACGAGTCTGGCGGGAGAACCGTCGGCGAATCTGCCGGACAGCTCCCGCGCGATGGTGAAGGTCGGGGACACGACGGGTCCGTTCACGCCCAGTCCGGCTCCGAAGCCCTGTGCGAAGGTCGTCTTGCCGGATCCCAGCGGCCCCGACAGGAGAATCACGTCCCCGCCGGCGCAGATTCCGGCGATTCCGGCACCCAGCGTCCTCATGTCATCCGCCGTGGGCACCGTGAGCACACGCCTTCCACGCATCGCCGCGACATCGTCGTCCCTCCGCGGACCGACGCGCCTATCCGACGCATCCCATCCCATCACCGATCCTCCCTGCCTCGTCTGGTTATGGCCACCACCGCGCGCTCGACGGCGTACTCCGCGTCCCCCGTCCCCGTCTTGGCGTGCTCGTCGGCCTCGGCGAGCATGCGGATGCACCGCGACAGGCCGTCGGAGGTCCATCCGGGAAGCTGACGCATGGCCATGCGCATCATCCAGGGGGCCGTCCGCGTCTCGGTCTGGGAGACGACGCCGGCACGTACGGCCGCCGCCTTCGCGACGGTGCGGAGCTTCATGGCCAGGGCACCGATGATGGCTATGGGATCCACCCCCTGCGCCAACGCCTGGCGCAGGGCGATGACGGCCTGGGCCGTTCCCGACTGCATGGCCCTGTCGGCGACCATGAAACCCGTCGTTCTGGGACTCGCGGTGAGATATCCCGACGCCACGTCGGCGTCGATGGGATCCTCCGGGCAGTCATCGCAGAGCTGGTCGCACATGGCCGCCAGCTCGCCTGTGGAGTCGCCGAGGACGGCCACGAGCCTCTGCGCCGCGTCGGGGGCGATGCGCCGATGGCGTCTCTCGAAGCGTCCGAGGACGAAGTCGATCCTCGCCTCGGCACGCGACAGATCGGGAAGCTTCACGATTCGCGCACCCGCCTTGGCGAGCACGTCCATGACCTTCCTGCCCCGCACCCCACCGTCATGCCGGGCGAGGACGACACTGCCGGAGCCGTCCTCCGGGGATTGACGGCAGAAGGCCGCCATGGCGTCGCGCAGACCCTCATCGGCCGAGGCCAGATTCACGACCGTGACGATGGAGGAGTCCGACAGCAGCGACGCCCCCACGGCCTCCTCGAAGGCGTATCTGTCGGCCGTCGCGGCATCGAGGTCGACGCTTTCCGCGTCCGGCATGCGTGACCGCGCACGTCTGCGAAGATCGGCAAGCGCCTCTGAGGCGAGATAGTCATCCGCCCCCGTGACGATCGTCATCGCCGCCGATTCCCGTCGTGTCACCCCTTCAATCTCTTCCCATCGGTGGACATGTCCTCTCCCCCACGCCTCTTCGGCTCCGCATGATCCTCCGATGTCGTCCGGCTCGTCAGCATCGCCTCGGTATCCGCAAGCCACCGCGCCAGCACCTCGGCCGGCGAGCGCAGGAACGGCCGTCCGCACGGCCCGTCCGTCGCCACCCGTCGAGGGCGTCCCGTGCCGTCGCGAGCGTGGCATGGAGATTCGGGAGCGCGTCCCGGGAACCGGAGCGCATGCCGGTGGGACACGAGGAACGTCCGGGCGTGAAAGACCCCGCTTCCGCCGACGCCTGCGCGGACGGAGTCCAGACGGCGAAACGCCATGACTCCGCAGACGAAGACGACGGCCAGAAGAGCGGCCCCCGCCGGTCCGGGGACCCAAGGGAGGACGACAAGAGGCGCGCCGTCGAGAAGACCCACGGCGGAGGCCATGACCGCGGTTCCGCAGGACGCCGTCCATGCGAAGGGCAGGGCCGCCGCGACCGACAGCGGACAGATCGCCAATGCGAGCAGACCGAATATCGTGGAGACGCCGACGACGGGCGTGACGAGCAGGTTGATCAGAGGGGCCCACAGCGGGATTCCGGGTTCGACGAGCGTCTGGATGGGAAGGGCGGCGACCTGGGCCGCTATGGTGACGGCGAGGGCGGCGCCGACATGCCGTCCCAGCAGCGGCTCCATCAGCCGGCTCAGGGGGCCCGATGCGAGGACGATGCCCAGAACCGCCGCGCAGGACAGAGCGAATCCGATGCTGCGCGCCATGTCCGGGTCGAGGATGATGACGGCCGCGGCCGTCCAGCAGGTCGCCGAACAGGGCCTGGGCCGACGGCCGATGCCCAGCGCCGCGGCCGACAGCAGCCCCGAGCACAGGGCGCGCGTCACGGAATCCGATGGGGCCATGAGCACGGCAAGAAGAAGGCAGGATGCCGCGCATATGACGGCCGTCAGCACGCGTGGCGCCAGCAGGCGACGGCACAGCCGTGTCACCAGACCGGTGAGAAGCAGGAAATGTCCTCCGGACACGGCCATGAGATGCATGATCCCGCCCTTGGAGAAGCCCTGCTCGACAAGCTCCACGTAGGCGGGATCGAGATCCCCGGAGACCTCGTCGCCGGAACCGGCGTCCACGAGCTCGGCCCCGGTCACCCCGATGGTCAGTCCCGGCACGAGGATCCTCCCCTGGTCCGGCAGACGCCCGGTAACGTCGAAAAAGCGCCGATGCAGGTCGGAGACGGCATCCTCCAAGGGACCGGGCCCGGATTCCACCCCCACGCCGTCGGAGGATGCGCGGATCCAGAGGGTCCACGCATCGAAGGGTGAGACGCCGACGTCGCCTCGGATATGCACGGTGGATCCCTGACGGAGCAGCGAGCAGTCGGTTCCCGATGCGAGCGCGACGGCGTCCAGGCGGATGGGGAGGACGGTTCTCGACCCCGTCACATCCCACAACCGGACGTCGGCACGGCAATCGGCGGCACGCGGTGCCGGTCGGACGGCGGGCGACCGCAGGACGCCTCTGGCGGAGGCCGGGCCGGCGTCGGCAAGCGGGTCGACGAGCACGACGTCACGGAGGACGCCGATGTCCTGGGCCGCCGGCGAGCAGGCCGCAGCCAGCCCGGCGGCGGGAAGCAGAAGCGCGCCCGTGCGCACCCCCCATGGCGCGGATGCAGGCGCGTTCCATGGGTCGGGACGGACCGTTCCGGCATGACCGACGCCTCCGCGACCCGCACCGCCGCAACCGCCGTATCCGGAACTCCCCTCATGCCGCATCCCCCGCATGACCGGCGCGCCCGCCCCACGCCGGTGGCGATGACGGGCGGGAAAGGACGACTCCGACGGGAGACCCCGTGGGAATCGTCCCGCGGATCCCCGTGGGAACCTGAAGAGAAGAAGGCGAAGAAGGGGAATGGGACAGAACGCCCCGACAAGGATGCAGACCACGGCGACCGTCACGGCGAAGGGCATGAGCAGACCGCCCGCGACGGCCTCATGCGTGGCTAGGGCCGCACCCCACACGGCGACGGCCACCGGGATCATCCGCAGGTCGTCGTCGACGCCCCGTTCGCGAACCGTCGAGGCGGCCCTGGCCTCCTCGCTCCGCAGACCTCCCGCGGACGCGTGCGAGACGGCCTCCACCATGGCGTCTCCGGCCGTCATGATGCGGTCACCAACGGCCGCAGCTTCGCCAGGGTCTTCTCCCCGATGCCGGAGACCTCAAGAAGCTGGTCGACGCTGGAGAATCGTCCGTGGGAGGCACGGTACTCGACGATGCGCCGGGCGAGGGCCGGTCCGATGCCGGGAAGCGCGTCGAGCTGCGTCTCGTCGGCGGTGTTGATGTCCACCAGGGTGGACGTCGGCGACGCGGACGGAGAGGCAAGGGAGGATGATGGCGCCGCAGTCGGAGCATCAGACGCATCCGACGACGGCGTGGACGGGGACGGGGAGGAGGACCGGGGCTCCTTCTGTCCCCCGTTCGTCGAGGAGGGCAGACCCGTCGCGGTGCCAGCCGGTTCCTCCCGGAGGCCCGCATAATGGGCCGCCTGGGAGACGAGCATCGTCAGACTCGCGGACAGTGCGACGAGAAGCAGCAGGATGACGGCCACGGCCTGGACCGGTCCGAAAAGCACGGGCGTACGGCGAAGTCTCGGATTCGCGACGACGCCCGTCCCCATGCGCCCGGTCCCGTCGCGTTCGCCCCCGCATTCACAGGATTCGACAACGGACGACGGGACGGGCGACGGAGAGTGCAGGAACAAGCGATCGGCGGAATGCGCGGGCGGAGGCGGCGGGACATCCGTCACGTAGACACCGGTCTCATGGGCGGAGCGATCGCGATCGGCGCGATCCGGGACGACGAGCCCAGGTCTCTTCGGAGTCGGACCCGTCAATCCGCCCGACAGCAGGGCCAGTCGTGCGGCGGCGTCGACGACTTTCCCCGGCCCGTGGTCGGCGAGGGGCGAATCCGATGACGACGTGCCGCGCATTCTCCCACGCTGCGTCCGATGCAGAACGAACACGAGGGCGCCCGCGGCCGTGTGGTCGCGGGCGCCCTGGAGGACGGCGGGACACCGACCGCCGCCGCTCGCCTCAGTCGGCAGGCACGATGGACACGATCTTCGGAGCCTTGACGATGACCTTGCGCGGCGTCTTTCCGCCGAGACGCGCCTCGACGGCCTTCAGGGCGCGCTCGCGCAGCTCGTCGGGGTCGATGTCGGGACTGACCTCAAGCTTCGCCCGAACCTTGCCTCGGATCTGGACCACGGCGGTCACGGTGTCCTGACCGACGTAGCGCGGGTCGGCCTTCGGCCACGGCTCGTGCGCCAGCGACTCCGGGTGGCCGAGCCTGCTCCACAGCTCCTCGCAGATATGCGGGGCGATCGGCGAGAGCATGAGGATGAGGGGTTCCACGGCGGCCCGCGGCGCCCTCTTAAGGGACGTCAGATGGTTGTTGAGCACGATGAGACGGGCGATGGCGGTGTTGGGGCGCATCCCCTCCATCTCCTCGGTGACCTCGGCGATGGTATTGTTCAGCAGCTTGAGGGTGCGCTCGTCGGGGGCGTCCTCGGAGACGACGGGCTCGCCCGTCCTCTCGTCCACGACGTTGCGCCACAGCCTCTGCAGGAAGCGCATGCCGCCGACGACGTTGCGCGTGTTCCACGGACGGGACTCGTCGAGCGGGCCCATGCTCATCTCGTACAAGCGGAAGGTGTCAGCCCCATAGTCACGGTACATGTCGTCCGGCGTGATGATGTTCTTGAGGCTTTTGCCCATCTTGCCGAACTCGCGGTTGACGTGCTGCCCGCGCCAGGTGAAGGTCGGCTCGCCGTCCGGGCCGTCGGGGCCCTGGACGACCTCCGCCGCCGGCACGTACTGGCCACGGTCGTCCGTGTACGCGAAGGCCTGGATCATGCCCTGGTTGAACAGCTTATGGAAGGGCTCGGTGGAGCTCACGTAGCCGAGGTCGTAGAGCACCTTGTGCCAGAACCTCGAGTACAGCAGATGCAGCACGGCGTGCTCGACGCCGCCGACGTAGAGGTCGACGCCGCCCGAGGCGCCGGCGCCGGCGTTGTGATGCGGCCCGATCCAGTAGTCGAACTCGTCCTTCTCCACCAGGTGCTCGGCGTCGTTCGGGTCGAGGTAGCGCATGTAGTACCAGCAGGAGCCCGCCCAGTTCGGCATGGTGTTCGTGTCACGGCGATACCGCTTCGGTCCATCGCCAAGGTCCATGACGACGTTCACCCATTCGGGGTTGCGGCTCAGAGGCGCCTCGGGGTTCGACTCGGCGTCGTCGGGGGCGAAGGTCCTCGGGCTGTAGTCCGGGACGTCGGGCAGGTTGATGGGCAGCTGGTCGTCCGGGACCAGATGCGGCACGCCGTCCTCGTCGTAGACGATGGGGAACGGCTCGCCCCAGTAGCGCTGACGGGAGAACAGCCAGTCGCGCAGGCGGTAGCTCGTCGTCCCCCTGCCGACGCCGGCGGTCTCAAGCCATTGCGTGACGCGGCCGATGGCGTCGTCGACCCGCAGACCGTCCAGGGACAGCGCGTCGCCCCTAGCGGACGTCGCGTCCACGGAGGAGTTGATGACGATGCCGTCATGGGAGACGAAGGGGGCCGTCCCTTCGTAGTTCGCAAGGTCGTCTCCGGAGTCGGGCAGCGGGCGCACGGTGTAGATGACGGGAAGGCCGAACTTGACGGCGAAGTCGTAGTCGCGCTGGTCACCGCCGGGGACGGCCATGATGGCGCCCGTGCCGTAGTCCATGAGGACGTAGTCGGCGGTGAACAGCGGCAGGCGGGCCCCGGTGATGGGATTGACGGCGTACAGTCCGGTGAACACGCCGGTCTTCTCGCCGCCCTCGTCGACGCGGTCCTTGGCGGTGCGGGACTCGGCGGCGAGGCGGTAGGCGTCCACGGCCTCGCGCGGGTTCGCGAACCCGCCCTTCCAGGAGTCGGCGATCCCTTCGGGCCAGGAGTCCGGCACGTCATGCAGCAGCTCATGCTCCGGGGAGACGACGGCGAAGGTCGTGCCGAAGAGGGTGTCGGGGCGGGTGGTGTACACCTCCATGTCGCGCGTCCCGGAGGAGGCTTCGACGCGGAAGTGGACCGAAGCGCCATGGGATTCGCCGATCCAGTTGCGCTGCATGAGCTTGACCTTCTCGGGCCAGTCGATCGTGTCGAGATCCTCGATGAGGCGATGCCCGTAGGCGGTGATGCGCATCGACCACTGCCTGAGCTCGCGCTGGAAGACGGGGAAGTTGCCGCGCTCCGAACGGCCTTCGGCCGTGACCTCCTCGTTGGCGAGCACCGTTCCGAGGCCAGGGCACCAGTTGACCGGGGACTTCGAGATGTAGGCGAGGCGGAAGCCGTTGAGCACGTCGGCCCGCTCCGCGGCGGAGAGGTCCCTCCAGGCCTGCGATTCATGGCCGGGGATGGGACGGGCGCCGGACTCGAACTGCCCGACGAGGGTGGAGATGGGGCGCGCGGAGCCCTTCCCTCCGTCGCGGCGGACGAAGTCGGGATCGTACCAGGCGTCGTAGATGCGCGAGAAGATCCACTGGGTCCAGCGCATGTATCCGGGGTCGATCGTGGCGAAGCTACGCCTGTCGTCGAAGCTCAGCCCCATGCGATGCAGCTGGCGGCGCATGTTGGCGATGTTCGCCTCGGTGGTGACGCGCGGATGCTGCCCGGTCTGCACGGCGTACTGCTCGGCCGGCAGCCCGAAGGCGTCATAGCCCATGGCGTGCAGGACGTTCTCGCCCTTCATGCGGTGGTAGCGGCTCACCACATCGGTGGCCAGATAGCCGAGGGGATGGCCGACGTGAAGTCCCTTTCCGGAGGGATAGGGGAACATGTCCATCGCGAAGTAGGAGGTACGGCCGTCGGCGTTCCTTCCTTCTCCGTCCGTGAGATCCCCGGAGACGTTCGCGGCCCAGAAGGTCCCATGGTCATCCCAGTAGCGCTGCCATCGGGCCTCGATGTCCTGGGCCAGGCCCGCGTCGTAGCGGAAGGGCGTCCTCGCCCCGTCGTCGGATTCCTTCGTCGCGCTCTTCTCGTTGTCGCTCATAGCTTCGGATTATCGCGACGCAGGTGGACACCCATCCCCCGCCGTGGGCACATGTCCGCGCGCCGGGCGAAGGTCCCTCTCCCGGACGGCCCGGCTCCACGGCCCGGCTCCGTCTCGTGCGGCTATTCCGTGTACCGTGCGGCTATTCCGTGTACGAGGAGATCGCGGGACGGGGAATCGACGTTCCGCGCCGGTAGCCGGTCGACGAGACGAGCTCGTCCATGGCGGTCCTCCAGGACCCGTCATCGACCATGCTCGTCAGGGCGCGCCGGATCTGGGCGACCAGGCGGCTCTGCCCGCTGCGCACGGCGACCGCATGCACGGAACGGGAGAAACGCCATGACGCCATGGACAGCAGCCCCGCCCCCTTGTCGGCCACGAGACCGGCGAGGACGGCGTCGTCGCCGCTGACGGCATCGGCCTCGCCGACCATCAGCGCCGTGAGGCATTTCTGGTATCCGTCCCTCTGCGACACGACGGCCGTGGAGGCTCGGCTGGAGACCCCCCGGGCGGCTCCGGATCCGGCCACGGTGCACACCCTGCGACCGGACAGCGACGCCGCATCGACGATCGACCCCAGATCCCGCTTCCTCACCATCAGCCCCTGGGAGGCGACGAGATACGGTCCGGCATAGTCATAGCCGGGATTCGACCCCGTACCCATCGGCAGCGCGGTGACGACGACGTCCGCCCGCCCCGAATCCAGGGCGTCGG
>CALEGL010000054.1 GCA_937876495.1 uncultured Bifidobacterium sp. | reverse complement strand
CTGCGGGCGGGGAGTGGGGGGGCGGCCTGGGCGGGGGTGCCGGGCGGGAGGCCGGTGGTCAGCGCCGCCGCGGGGGGCGGCACGGCGGCCATCGGAGGGTCGGCGTCGGTGACGCCGGCGAGGGGGCGGGCGGGGGGACGGTCCTCGCCTGGCCGTCCTCGGATGTCGAGGACCGTGCGGCGCAGCGCGTCGAAGGAACCGAAATGACCGACGTTCGAGGAGGCGATCACGACGTCGCCCTTGGATGCGCGGGCATTCTCGACGATGCCGGGGATGGCGTCGGCGAGGCGGCTCTCGTACATGGCCGACAGACGTCTGTCTGATTCCTTGAGCTTGTCGATGAGCGCGGACACGCGCGAGGCCAGCTCGTCGGGGCGGGCGTTGAGCGAATCGGACAGCTGGGAGACGAGGGCGTGCTCGCGGGCGTTGAACTCGTAGGCGCCCTGTCCCACGACCGCGTCCACGCGCCGGACGCCGGAACCGATGGAGGCCTCGGACATGATGCTCACGGCGCCGATCTTGCCGACGTGGTCGACATGGGTGCCGCCGCACAGTTCGCGGCTCCAGCCGTCCTCGCCGATGGAGACGACGCGCACCACGTCGCCGTACTTCTCGCCGAACAGATGCATGGCGCCCAGGGCGATCGCGTCATCATACTTCATCTCGGTCGTGGTGACGGCGAGGTCGTCGCGCAGCTTCTCGTTCACCCGCGCCTCCACGGCGTCCATGGCCTGGCGTCCCGGGGCGTTGGACCACTGGAAGTCGAAGCGCAGACGGTTCGGGGCGTCCTCGGACCCGCGCTGGGTGGCCTGGGGGCCGAGCTCCTCGCGCAGGGCCTTGTGCACCATATGGGTGGCGGTATGCGAACGGGCGATCGCGCCGCGCCTGGCCTCGTCGATGGTCGCGTTGACCTGGGCCCCGACGACGAGGATGCCCTCGGTGAGCCTGCACTGGTGGACGATGAGGTCCTTGATCGGCTTCTGCACGTCGTCGACCTCGAGGACGGCACCCTCGTCGGAGATGATCTGCCCCTGGTCGGCGAGCTGCCCGCCCGCCTCGGCGTAGAACGGCGTGCGGTCGAGGATGACCTCCACGTTGGCCGGACCGGTGACGGCCGGGACGGAGCCCTTCCCCTCTTGGATGATCCCGATCACCGACGATCGGCTGGAATGCCTGGTGTAGCCGAGGAAGTCGATGGGCGCCGCCATGGTCTTGCGGAAGTCGTCGTAGACGCTCAGATCCACGTTGTGCCGCTTCTTCAGGGCGTCGGCGCGGGCGCGGGCCTTCTGCTCGCCCATGAGCTCGCGGAACCTGCGCTCGTCCACCTTGACGCCCTGCTCGGCGGCCATCTCCAGGGTGAGCTCGATGGGGAAGCCGTAGGTGTCGTGCAGGGTGAAGGCGTCCTCGCCGGTGACCTCGCCTCCCGAATCCTTCGCCTTGGAGACGGCGACGTCGAGGATGGTCGTGCCGTTCTCGAGAGTGCGCCGGAAGGCGTCCTCCTCGCCGCATGCCGACTCGTACACCTCGTGGAAGGTGTTCGCGAGCTCGGGATAGCTGGGGATCATCGCGTCCCGGGAGACGGGTAGCAGTTCGGGCATGACGGGGTCATGCACGCCGAGCATGCGCATGGAGCGCACGGTCCGGCGCAGCAGCCTGCGCAGCACGTATCCGCGGCCGACGTTGCTGGGACGCACGCCGTCGCTCATGATCATCAGCGCCGAACGTACGTGGTCGGCGACGACCCGGAAGCGCACGTCGGCGTCGGCGTCCTCCCCGTACTGGCGCCCGGTGAGCTTTTCGGCGGCCTCGATGACCGGGTACACCTCGTCCGTCTCGTAGATGTTCTGCTTGCCCTGCATGAGGTAGGCCAGACGCTCGAGGCCGGCTCCCGTGTCGATGTTCTTGTTCTCGAGCTCGCCGACGATGTGAAGATCCGTCTTGGACTTCACGTTGTCGACCTCATAGTTCTCGAAGACGAGGTCCCAGATCTCGATGAAGCGGTTCTCGTCGGCCGCCGGTCCGCCGTCGCGGCCGTACTCGGGGCCTCGGTCCACGTAGATCTCCGAGCAGGGACCGCCGGGGCCGGGGCCGCCGGTGGTCCAGAAGTTGTCCTCCATGCCGAACACCTGCATATGCGCAGGGTCGAAGCCCTCGTTGCGCCACAGCGAGCGGGCCTCCTCGTCGTCGGTGAACGTCGTCACCCACAGCAGTTCGGGATCGAAGCCGTATCCGCCCTTGTCCTGCGGGGAGGTGAGCAGCTCCCAGGCGAAGTGGATGGCCTCCTGCTTGAAGTAGTCGCCGAAGGAGAAGTTGCCGAGCATCTGGAAGAAGGTGCCGTGGCGGGTGGTCTTGCCGACCTCGTCGATGTCGAGGGTGCGCACGCATTTCTGGTTCGACGCCATGCGCTTCGACGGCGGCGTCTGCTCGCCGAGAAGATACGGGATGAAGGGGACCATGCCGGCGATGGTGAACAGCGTGGTGGGGTTCGGGGAGATCAGGGAGGCCGAGGGGACGACCATATGTCCCTGCCTCTCGAAGTACGTGAGGAAGCGTCTGGCGATTTCCGAGGTGCGCATGCGCGGATTGACTCCTTGTTCCTATCGGATTGCTGGTAAGTTCTGACGCCGGTCCATGGGCACGCCAAGGACGGCTTCTGGTTCAGCGGGACCGGTTCGGTCCCCCGTAGCGCCTGTTGAGCTCTGCCTCGCGTGCCTGGCGGGTGGCGTTGAACTCCTCGACGAGGCCGACGATGGTGCGGACGACAGTGTTGTCGGATTCCTTTCCGGCGAGCACCCGGCTCACCGGCGTCGGGGTGTTGGCCCTGACGTAGGCCCGTGCCTTCGAGACGGCGATGACGCCGGCGACCATGCCGACAAGAAGCCAGAACGCTCGCTTACCCATCACTCCCCCTTGCGCGTCGAGGACGCGGATGATGCGGATGCGGTCGTCGTCGGATCAGTCGCATGTCCGCGCCCGTCAGACGTCCCTGCCGAGGCCTGACCGCGCCGTCCCGAGAGGAACGACCGGGCCGTCAGGCGAGCCGCGTAGAGGGCGGAGGCCGCCTTGATGACCGGCTTGCCCAAGAAGGACCCGTACAGGTCGGCCAGGGCCCCGACGGAATCCGCCGTGGACGAGGCCGCGGCCGAGATCCTGTTGACGTCCTGAAGCGAACGGTTGATCTGCTTGACGGTGGTGACGCCCTCATCAAGCGCGGGGATGGCGTGGTCGCCGGACTCGCGGACGGTGTCGGCGATCTGGTCGAAAAGCCTGCCGAGCCGGATGAGCGGATAGATGAGGAAACCGGCGAGGATGGCGAAAGCTATGGCGGCGATCAGGCCGGCGATGTCTCCTACATCCATATGCACCCCTGTTCTTCTGCCGGTGACGGCATGCAGCCGCCCCGCTTTCCCGGACCCGACTCACTGTAGACTCCCGCCGCGACGCGTGTCGGGACGTCGGCCCCCCAAGTCCGACCCATGATCAGCCGTCGTAGGAGACGACCGTCACGCCCTCGTCGAGAGGGGCATCCGTGTCGAAGTCCATGTCGGTGACGCTTCCGTTCGCCGGGCGATGCGTCAGGTCGTGTCCCTCGGGTGCGAAGCGGTTCATGAGACTGAGCAGGGTGTTGCCGTGGGATATCTGCAGAACGTGGTCGCCGTTCTTCAGCCCGGGTGTGGCGGCGATGAGTGCGAAGCCCCCCTCGACGCGCCTCCAGTACTCCTCGTCGGATTCCGCGTCATGGAAGGGGTCGGCGGCCTTGAGGAAGTCGCGCGTGGCGCCGAGTCCGTATCTGGCGACGATCTGAGCGTAGGTGGGCGCTCCGTGCGGGGCCCCCGCCGCCCACCAGGCCATGGACATGTCCTGGCCTTCGAAGTAGCCGTAAAACTGCTCGCGGAAATGCATATCCGGCGTCAGACGGGGACGTCTATGCCCCGCGGTCTCGTTGCGGTCGAGAATCATCGTCGCCGTCTGCATGGCACGTGTGGTGTCGGAGCAGAAGGCCGCCGCCAGGTCGAGGCCGGCAAGCCTGTCCGCCGCTCGTCGGGCGTCCTGAAGTCCCTTTTCGGTGAGCGGCGAGTTCGACCAGCCCTGCAGCCGGTTGTAGCGGTTGAAGTAGGTCTGCCCATGACGGACGAGATGAAGATGGAGGAGCATGCGACCATTATCGCATCCGATACGACCGTCCGCGAGACGGCCGGGGAAACGGACTATCCGAAGAGCCGACGCGAGGACGGACGCCCCGCCAGGGGATGGAAGGGATGACGGACGGGTGGTGCTGGCATAATCGGGGGCATGTCCTCGTTCCTCACCCGCTGGCTCGTCCTGACCATCGCCGCCGGCGTCATGGTCGCCCTACTGCCTGGCATGCGGCCCATCGGCAGCCCCGCGGTGCTGGGGGTGGCGGCCTTCGCCTTCTTCCTGGCGCTGATCAACGCCTCCATCAAGCCGGTGGTGCATCTTCTCGCCCTGCCGTTCTCCATCCTGAGCCTCGGGCTCGTCGCCCTGATCATCAACTGGCTGTTCATGGAGCTGGCATCCTGGCTGGCCGTGGCCTTCTTCGGCGTCGGGGTCTGGATCGACGGATTCTGGTGGTCCGTGATCGGATCCCTGGTCATGTCCGTGGTGTCGGGCATCGTCGGCGCGGTTATCGGCGACTGACGCCCAGACCGGCTCGGAGTCGGCACTGGGCTGCGGAACCGCTTCGGCTGCCCTGCCCCGTTATCCACGCGGTCGGCCGGACTTCCCTCCGGATGCGTCGGAGTCCGAAAACGCTTGCCGATCGACGACGTCATGTACGTGGAATACGATCGCGCCCCCCGGAGCCTTGCGGCTCCAGGGGGCGCGATCCAAATCCTGCAGCGTCAGCGGGCGTAGAACTCGACGACGTACTGGATGTTGACCTGCACGGGAATCTCCTCCGGTTCGGGCTTGCGCAGCAGCGTGGCCTTCAGGGAGGTGAGCGTGACGTCCAGGTAGCCGGGGACCGCCGGCAGGACGTCTCGGTGCACGCCCTCGGCCGCGATCTGGAACGGCACGAGAATCTGGCTCTTCGCCTTGACCTGGATGGTCTGGCCGGGCTTGACCCTGTAGGAGGGACGATCGACGATGACGCCGTCGACGAGGATGTGGCGATGCACGACGTACTGACGGGCCTGCGCGGTGGTGCGGGCGAAGCCGGCGCGCAGCACGAGGGCGTCAAGACGGGTCTCAAGGTCGACGAGCATGGCGGTGCCGGTCTGACCGGCTGTGTGGGTGCCCTTCTCGTAGACGGCGCGGAGCTGCTTCTCGGAGACGCCGTACTGGGCGCGCAGACGCTGCTTCTCGCGCAGACGGACGGCGTAGTCGGACTCGGTGCGGCGACGGGTGCGTCCATGCTCGCCGGGCGCGTACGGACGCTTCTCGAAGATGCGCTGGGCCTTGGGGGTCAGCGCGATTCCCAGGGCGCGCGACAGGCGGACCTGACGGCGTGACCGCTGAACGTTGGTCATGTTCTTCCTTTGTTTCTGTCGTTATCTGAACGTGACGCGGATTCATGCGAATCCTCGCCGAGCCGGCCTCTCCAGTGCTTCCCGTGCCATGCACGAACGGCCGCAGGCCGCCGACCCACTGACGGGCTAAGGCTCCAGACAGCATCCGCCACGTCGGCGGACACAATCGTCCAGACTATCACGCAACGGCGACCCGCGAAACGCGCATGGATGCCGGAGAAGCCCCGACGTCGCCAGACGCGTCACCGAGGCGCTCAGAGCTTCTCGATCGGGGCGACGCGAAGCATCAGTCTTTTGGTCCCGCCCGATCCGAAGTCCACGGTGATGACGGAGTTGCGGCCCTTGTCCTGGACGCCGACGACGGTGCCGAGACCGTATCTGTCATGCGAGATGCGGTCCCCGATGGAGAAGTCGGCGACGTCGAGATGGTTGTCGGAATCCGTCGCGGCCGCGTGCGCCGCCGGCGCGGCGTGGCGGATGGAGACGGATGAGGAGGGACGCCCATGCCCGTAGGTCGTCCGCGACCCCGAGGACGGGGTCCCGGACCCCGTTCCGCCACGACGGCCGGAGGACGAGCCCCATCCGGCGGACCGGCCGCGGGAACCAGATCCATATCCATAGGAAGTGCCGGACGACCCGTGGGACGCCCTCGAGCCATACGACCCATACGAGCCATACGATCCGGAACCGTAGGAACCACCGGAACCGTAGGAGGAGCCGTACGACGTCGAGCCGTCGTCGTCCCATCCCCCGTTCCCGCCGAACTCGTCATCACCGCGAAGGGATCCGGTCGACGTCTCGCGCCGCTTCCAGTCGATGAGCTCGTCGGGGATCTCGTCGAGGAACTGGCTGGGAAGCATCTCGGCGCTCCTGCCCCACTGCGACCTTACGCCGGCGCGCGTGACGTAGAGCAGACGCCGGGCCCGAGTGATGCCGACATAGGCGAGGCGTCTCTCCTCGGCGAGCTCGTCCTCGTCGTCCAGCGACCGCGAATGAGGGAAGGTGCCCTGCTCCATGCCCGTGAGGAAGACGACCGGGTACTCCAGTCCCTTGGCCGTGTGCAGCGTCATGAGAGTGACCTTGCCGCTGTCCTCCCCCTCGTCGGGCAGCTGGTCGGCATCCGCCACGAGCGCGGTGGTCTCGAGGAACCCGGCGAGCGTGGCGTCGGGGGTGTTCTGCTCGTATTCGGCGGCCACGGACTGCAGCTGGGAGAGGTTGTCCACGCGTGAGGCGTCCTGCGGGTCCTCGGATCGACGCAGCTCGTCAAGAAGCCCCGTGGAGGACAGCGTCTCCTCGATGATCCGCGAGGGATGTGCGTCGTTCTCGCGGGCGACGTCGGCGAGATGGTCGAGCAGTCCGCGGAAGTCCGTGAGAAGACGAGCCGTCCTCGTGGGCATCCCCTCGATGTCCTCGAGATGGAGGATGCCGTCCCAGAAGCTCATGCCGTGCTCGCCCGCCCAGCCCAGGACGAGGGCCTCCGCCCGGGCCCCGAGACCTCGCTTGGGGACGTTGAGGATGCGGCGCATGTTGACGTCGTCGACGGGGTTGGCGACGGCCTGCAGGTACGCCAGCGCGTCCTTGACCTCGCGTCGCTCGTAGAAGCGGGTGCCGCCGATGAGCTGGTAGGGGATGCCGGCGTTGATGAGTCCCTCCTCGAGGGGACGGGACTGGGCGTTGGCGCGGTACATGACGGCCATGTCGGAGTAGGGGACGTCGTCCTCCCCGCGAAGGCGGGCGATCTCACGGGCGATCCACAGAGCCTCCTGCCGCTCGTCGTCGGCCGCGTAGCCGACGATCGGCTCCCCCTTGCCGGCGGCCGTCCACAGCTTCTTGGGACGCCGTCCCGGATTGCGGGCGATGACGGCGTTGGCCGCGTCGAGGATGGTCTGCGTGGAGCGGTAGTTCTGCTCGAGCATGATGACGTGGGCGTCCGGGAAGTCCTTGTCGAAGTCCTGGATGTTGCTGATGTCGGCGCCGCGGAAGGCGTAGATCGACTGGTCGGAGTCGCCGACGACCGTCACCCAGGCGGGGCCGCGTTCCGCCCCCCGAAGTCCTGGACCGGCGGCGGACTCCCCCGCGGGCCTCCCGGCCGGCGCCCCGCCGCCGGACGGCGCGGCATCGACGCCCGCCAGCTCGCGGATGAGCTCGTACTGGGCGTGGTTGGTGTCCTGATACTCGTCGACGAGGATGTAGCGGAACTTGCGACGGTAGCGTTGGGCCACCTCCGGATCGGCTCGCAGCAGCTCGATGGTGCGGGAGATGAGGTCGTCGAAGTCGACGGCGTTCGCCAGCGATAGCCGGTGCTGGTACTCGGCGTGGACGACCGCCACCAGCGCGTCCATGTCGTCGGGGCGTCCCAGATGGTAGCCGCGCTGCCCGGGACGGTAGTCGGGCGCATGCTCGGCGAGGTCGTGGCGCCAGTCCTTCAGGGCGTTCTTGGAGTCGGAGATTCTCGCGAGGATGCTGCGCGGGGTGAAGCGCTTGACGTCGACGTTGAGGTCGGCGCAGATGTTCTTGACGAGACGCTCGCTGTCCGCCGTGTCGTAGATGGAGAATCCGGAGGACAGGCCGATGGACTTCCCGTCGCGGCGCAGGATCCTCACGCAGGCCGAGTGGAATGTCGACACCCACATGCGCTGCGCCGCCGGGCCGATGAGCTTTCCCAGCCTCTCGCGCATCTCCCCGGCGGCCTTGTTCGTGAAGGTGATGGCGAGGATCTGCCCGGGCCAGACCCCGACCTCGCTGAGCAGCCAGGCGATGCGGCGGGTCAGCACCCGCGTCTTGCC
>CALEGL010000053.1 GCA_937876495.1 uncultured Bifidobacterium sp. | reverse complement strand
GCCAAGAGCCTTATAGATATGCCGCAGATGCGTCTTCACCGTGTTCACCGAGATGCACAGGTCATCGGCGATGCCCTTGTTCGCCAGCCCCTTCGCGGCGCTTCTGAGCACCGCCAGCTGCGCCTCGCTCAGAAGTGGCGACAACGAATCCGGAAGCACATGCGGCCAGGACGGGGAGTGCAGCAACGCCTCGGCGAGTCCCACGTCCCCTTGCGCCGCCTTCTGCATTACGGTCAGACCGGCGACCCGGGAGACGTCGGAGGATGACAGCACCCGAAGCGTGATGGCGATGTCCGCCGTGGTCCCCCGAGTCAGGACCCGGCGGCACAGACCCTCCGCCGCCGTTCTGTCCCCCGACCTCAGATCCGCGGCTACCCCCAGCATGCCCAGCATCACGGCAAGACGCACGGGCATGTTGTCCAGAGGTCCCACGGATTCCAGAAGCTCGTCGGCCGTCACCGGCTCTCCACGGTACAGGCGCCCCACCGCCGACACCACGGGGCAGCGTCCGCGGACGACCGCAGAACCCGCGGCACCACCGGCGACTCCGGCACCATCCGACCCGGCACCATCCGATGCTCTCGGCACACCAACCTCCTGGGAGCCGGCTTCGATGACGCGGCCGGCACCCGGAGAGACCGGCGATGAACACCGCAACCTCACCAGAAGAGCAACCAGCAGGGCCAGATCCCCCATCGTATGGTTCTCGCGCAGTCCCAGGGCATCCAGCCCGTCCAGAAGCTCTCCGGCCTGCCTGAAGCGTCCGGCGAGCAGTCTGATGGTCATGCCCGTCCATCGCACGACGGGGATGACCGCCGCCGCATACGGAGCCTCGGCCTCGAACCGATCCACCAGAGTCACCGCGGAATCAAGGTCGCCCCGTGCCAGAGCCTGCCAGACCTGCGACAACCAGGACAGCACGTCGGCGAACATCGCCATGAGGGGAACCCGCCGAAGAAGCTCATCGTAGACGGACTCGTCGGCCTCCCCCCGAAGACGAATCCCGTCGCCGGAGATGAGGCCCAGCACGGACGAGATACGGTCCACCAGCATCTGGGTGCCCTTGTTGCGGTCATGGAGATGGCTCTGCGAGCGCTCCAGCGCCCGTCGTGAATGCGCAAAGCGCAGACGGACGAAAGCGAAGGCCCCCAGCTGCACGTTCAGCCGCGACTCCTCGCGGGGGGACAACGCTCCTTCGCGCCGAACCGTCAGGACAGCCTCCTCCAGACGCTCCTCCAGACCCGGGGAGAAGCCCCACCGATCCGTAAGCGATATCCCCACAAGCTGCGCGATAAGACCATTGACCCGCAACCTCGACGCGTCCGATGAATGAGAGGAGAAATCGGGCCGTCCTGTCGGCAAGGGGGAAAGCACCTCCCCCACCTCCCCCGACTCGCTGGGGAAGCGTCGTGCCAGCGTGTCGATGGCGAACCGCACCTGCTCCCGGTGGGATTCGTCCAGCCCGCCTCGGTTCAGCCGAAAGAAGGCCGCGAGAATCACCGTCATCGGCATCGTCTCGGTGGACATGGCCGCACTCTGCTCCCACCACGAGGAGCCGAACGGGTCGAGCATGAGCTCCCAGAGGATATCCAGGAAGTACCGTGACGCCACATCCTCGATCAGCCCCACATCATGGCAGCCATCGAGGCTGGCGATGAATTCGCCAAGCCGCCCCTGCTCCATATAGTGGCGGGAGATGGCGAGGACCGCCGGGCGGGATGTCGCGTCCGTCGGCAGACTGTCGCCAAGCATCCTGCGGATCCCGAAGGTCCAGAG
Organism: uncultured Bifidobacterium sp.; assembly: GCA_937876495.1. Classification (GTDB taxonomy): domain Bacteria; phylum Actinomycetota; class Actinomycetes; order Actinomycetales; family Bifidobacteriaceae; genus Bifidobacterium. The sequence continues at coordinate 1,386 of CALEGL010000053.1, read as the reverse complement.
GAACTCGAGCACACCGTTGGTGCCGACGTTGAACCGTCCGTAGCCGGCGTCCACCAGACGCTGGATCACCGACATCGCATCGGGCTCGGCATGTTTCACGACATCCACCGTGACATGACTCAGGGGAGCGAGGAGACGACAGACGCGAATGAACGGTGACCGCCCTTGCAATCCCGCCAGCAAACCGAGCAGCTCCCCTTCCTGATACCGCAGCAGACCACACGATTCGGCTACCAGGCCCTCCGTGATGGTCGTCGGATCGGCATGGAACAGCCCCTGGGCCTGTCCCACGGCCGAACGATGCACGTTCAGCGAGTCCCGGGCGGATCTCTCCACGGAATCGACGCCACGCAGATGCTGGAACACCGCTCCGGCCAACACGGGATGCCCGTCCGTGAGCTCCATGACGCGGGAAAGCATCGCCGGATCGGGCTCCACGCCGCAGATCGTGGCCACCCGCGCAAGCTCGTCCTGACGCATCACCAGCTCGGAATCATCGATGATGCGGATGAGCACCCCGGCCTCCGCCGCCTGGTTCTGAATATCCGTGGCGTCAAGAAGCGAGCACACGATGTTCACGCCGCTGCGCGCCGCAAGGACGAGAAGCCGGTCCAGAGCCGGCGTAGCATGCCATTCGTAGGAGATGAGAAGAAGCGTGTGGCCCGAGGCGCCGCGAAGCATCTCCGGAAGCAGCTGGATGAGACGCTGGGCGTCGACCGCACCCCGGCGCAGGGCGTCGAGGACGTCCCTGGCCTTCGCCGTGACGTCTCCGTCACTGCTGAGCCCGTCAATCACGAGGGCAAGGACCTGCTTCTCGCTCAGCCGTCGATGCGGAAGCGCTATCCGATGCACGCGCTTCGACGCCCGGACGCCGTCATACCACTGGTCGAGAAGCTGCCGTTTGCCCAGCCAGAACAGACCGCACAGCACGGTGATGGGTTCCACGCCCATCTCGGGCATAATCCGGCTTCGAATCGGTGGACCATAGAGGCCTCGATTATGACGGGCAATCAGATCCTCGTTCTCGTCGTCGGCCATGCCCCTCCATCGGCGTCACGAATAATTCTTCCCGAATGGGAAACGTCTTGTCCTCTACGTTCCTTTTTACAGCGTTCACTCACGAAAAATGACCATGATATGTGTCCTCTTCTATGGTTATACAGCATACGTGTTGACGCCCGCGAAGGGGTCGGCCGCGTACCGTCAATCCCGTAGCATCCACCGCGTGCAGCCTCCGCTGCTGAGCACCAGTCGCAACGCAACGCTTCACAAACGCGCTCCCCACACCACCAGGGCCGTGGAATCGGTTCCGCGCAGCTCCGGCACGATGGCCGGCCTCTCCACGTAGTCCGCCGTCCTTTCGCGTATCTCGCGTCTCACTCGTAT
>CALEGL010000052.1 GCA_937876495.1 uncultured Bifidobacterium sp. | reverse complement strand
CGCGGACCACGTAGTCGGGGTCGAGGGGGCGCACGCCCGCCTCGCCCTGGATGAGCTCGAGGATGACGGCCGCAACCGGCCCCTCGCCGTAGGGCCCCTTGCCCGTCTTCGCGAAGGCGTCGTACAGCGCCATCGGATCGCCGGACTCGACGAACTCCACCGCCGGCAGCAGCGGTTCGAAGGGCGTGCGGATGGAAGGCTTCCATGTGGCGCTCAGGGCGCCCATCGTCCGGCCGTGGAATCCGTGGGTGAGCGCGAGAATCCTCGCGGGTCTGCCACCCAGGTCGGGCAGCGCCCCCGGAAGCGTCCTGCCGTACAGTTTCGCAAGCTTGAGGGCGGCCTCATTGGCCTCGGCGCCCGAGTTGCCGAAGTAGACGTGGGAGCCCTTCGGGGCCCCGGAGATCCGGACCAGACGCTCGGCGAGGCGGATCTGCGGCTCCGTGGCGAAGTAGTTGCTGGTATGCGCCACGCGAGCCGCCTGATCGGACACCGCCTTCACCCAGCGCGGATGCGCGTACCCCAGGGCGTTGACGGCGATGCCGCCGAGGAAGTCGAGGTACTCGTTGCCGTCGACGTCCCAGATGCGTGCCCCGCGGCCATGGTCCATGACACGCAGCGGCGTGCCGAAGACGTTCATATGGACGTCGCGGTACTCGTCAAGCCACCGCCTGTCCTCGGGCCCGAGGCCCTCCTTCTCATAGGACATAGGAACTCCTCATCTCCACGCCGTCCTCGGGGACGACCATGGTCCCGATCCCCGCCGTGGTGAAGATCTCGTTGAGTATGGAATGCGGCTTGCGGCCGTCGATGATATGCGCCTGCGGCACCCCGCCGTCGATGGCCCTCACGCACGCCTCCATCTTGGGACGCATGCCGGACTCGAGGTCGGGAAGCATGTCCCTGAGGTTCTCCACGCCGATGCGGCCGATCAGGGAATCATGGTCGGGCCAGTCGGCGTACAGTCCGTCGACGTCAGTGAGGATGACGAGCTTGCGGGCGCCCAGGGCCGCGGCCAGGGCCGC
>CALEGL010000051.1 GCA_937876495.1 uncultured Bifidobacterium sp. | reverse complement strand
TGTATGCCTCAAGATATGCTTCAATCATGTTTCTTCACCTCCTCCGGGTTGTAATTGTCGTCCAGCCCAAACCATTCCGACCGGATCAGCAGCGCCGTGATGACCGCCGTCGTGACGACCGTTTCCGTGATGGGAACGCGGCAGCCGGGGCCGGTCGTCGTGACGGCGGCTTCCGCCGTGACGACCGCGGATCGGGCCAGCATGACCGTCGCCGCGATGACGATCGCTTCGGCAGAGGCGACCGGCGTGGGTTCGCTCCGCGCCGTGACCGGGAGGAGCCTGAATTCCCCTCGCAGAACCCGTACACCGACAGGCGTCCGGGCGAGCCGCGCATGCCGCGCGGCATGGAGTGGTCCATGCTGTCCAAGGAGGACAGGGAGCGTCTGAGGGGCCTGTCCAAGGAGCACGCCGAGAACATCGGGCTGCATATCCTTGCGGCCTACGCCCTGGAGGCCGACGACCCGAAGGCCGCCCTCGAACACGCCCAGTGGGCGGCCCGCCAGGCCTCGCGCATCGACTTCGCCCGGGAGACGCTCGCCTTCGTCGCCTACCGTCAGGGTGACTACCGCCTGGCTCTGCGCGAGTTCCGCACCGCCCACCGCATGAACGGCTATCCCGACTATCTGCCTTTCATGGCGGACTGCGAAAGGGGTCTCAAGGAGCCGCGCAAGGCCATCGACATCGCGTGCTCCGATGAGGGACGCGCCCTGGAGGGGGAGTCGAAGGCCGAGATGTTCCTCGTCTACGCCGGAGCCATGGCCGATCTGGGTCTGTGGGACAAGGCCGCGGCCGCCGTCCATGAACTGGGGCGCGCCCGGGGGCTGTCCGGGGAGTACCGCATGCGCGCCGTGCAGGCCGAGCAGTACTTCCTCGAGGGCGCCGGACGCAAGGATGAGGCTGCCGCGCTGGACGCGACGCTGGACGACCTCGAGGCGCGGTACGCCGACGAGGGCGAGGACGAGGCCTCGAAGCAGGAGATCGTCATCGACTACGACCTCGAGCGCCTGTCGCCGGACATGTTCGAGGACGCGGGCATCGACCCCGCCGACGCGGCCTGGGTCGACGAGGACGCCGATGAGGACGCCGATGAGGACGAGGGAGACGGCCGGACCCCGACCGACGGCCGGACCTCGACCGACGGCGGCAACGGAGGTTCCGACGAGCACTCCGAATCGTCGGCGACGACGGAGGAACAGGCGTCCGGGGAACCGACGGTGCGGGATGACGGCGGTCATGCCGGCGTCGATGGTGACGGCCGTGACGGCTCCGATGCCGGGACGGAGGCCGCCGGAGACGGGGAGGAGGCATGAGCGTGGGACCGGATGAGACGGATGGGACGACCATCGGCGACGGTCTGCGTGGATGCGACGAGCCGCTGAGTCGGGCCTACGGACTCGCCCTCGTCGACCTCGACGGCGTCGTGTATCGCGGCGGCGCGGCGGTCGGGCATGCCGTGGATTCCCTGAGGCGCGTCGCATCCGAGGGCATGGCCATCGAATACACGACGAACAACTCCTCCCGCCGGCCGCGTGTGGTCGCCGACCAGCTTCGGGGCTTCGGCCTCGAGCTGGACGACGAGGACGTCATCACTTCCTCCATCGTCGCCTCGCGCATGGTGGCGAGGCGAATCCCCGCAGGCTCGCGCGTCCTCGTGATCGGCGCCGACCATCTGCGCGAGGAGGTCGCCCGCCAGGGGCTCGTCCCCGTCGATTCGGTCGACGACGACCCGCAGGCCGTCGTCCAGGGCTGGTATCCCGACATCAGCTGGCGTGAGCTCGCCCAGGCGGCTTTCGCCGTGGAGCGCGGGGCGCGGTACTTCGTGACGAACCGCGATCTGACCATCCCGCGCGAGAAGGGCATCGCCCCCGGATGCGGCTCGCTGATCCGGGCCGTGGTGGGCGCCACCGGCGTGGAGCCGGAGGGTTCGGCGGGCAAACCCGAATCCGCCATGTACGACGAGGCGAGGCTGCTCGCGGCCCATGACGGACGCACCCCCGTGGCCCGCGAGCGTTGCCTGGCGGTCGGTGACCGTCTCGATACCGACATCGAGGCGGGCGTGCGGGGAGGATACGACTCGCTGCTCGTGCTCACCGGGGTGACGGGCGCCTTCGGACTGCTTCGTGCGCCGCGCGGTCTGCGTCCCACCTACGTCGGCGCCGACCTGAGGGTCCTGGACGAGCCCCAGCCCGCTCCCCGACTCACGGCCGACGGCGACGGCGTCTGCGGCGACGCACTTGCGCGCCGGACGGACGGGGCCATCGAGGTGTCGGGCGGTTCCGCGATGGACCGTCTGCGCGCCTCCTGCGTGTTGTCGTGGAGCCTGGTCGATGCCGGCGTGCCGGCGGATGGCCTCATGCCTTCCGACGTCTCCCGCTTCGAGGACGACGGGAGCGCGTCATGACCGATGGCCCGGCATCGCCGGCAACGGACTCCGGTGCCGGCATCGGGCTTCCCGCCCTGGACTCGCTGGATCCGGAGGACTCCGAAGCCTGCATCCGCGAGCTGGACGGCGCCCTGAACGATCTCACGCGTCGTTTCGACGCCCTGGGACATGCCGGGCGGAGCGATCATGACTCCCGTGGCGCAGAGGCCCATGATGATGCCGTCTCCCGTGAAGGCGGCCGCCGGGGCGGCCGGCGATGACAGGAGACGGCAGGTCGGAACGGACCATCCGTCTGGACGTCGAGCTCGCCGCACGGGGGCTCGCGGCCTCACGCACCAAGGCCCGACGTCTTGTCGAGGAGGGGCGCGTGCTCGTCGACGGGCGCACGGAGCGTCGCCCGTCCGCGCCCGTCTCATCCGCAGCGTCGCTGGAGATCCGGGACGGGGACGACTATGTCTCCCGCGGCGCGCTCAAGCTCGTCGGAGCCTTCGAGGCCTTCGCCCCGAGCGGGCTGCGCGATCCGCGGAATCTGGACTGTCTGGACGTCGGCGCCTCCACCGGAGGCTTCACTCAGGTTCTGCTGCGACGGGGGGCGCGCCGCGTGGTCGCCCTGGACGTCGGTCATGGACAGCTCGACCCCCTGCTGGCGCGGGACCCCCGGGTCGTGGATATGAGCGGCGTGAACGTGCGCGATCTTGAGCCGGGTGATCTGCCCTTCCGCCCGGCGCTGGTCGTCGGCGACGTGTCCTTCATGTCCCTGCTCCATGTGCTTCCCGTCGTGCGGGGTGTCATCGGCGACGTCGGCGAGGCGGTGCTGCTCATCAAACCCCAGTTCGAGGTCGGCAGAGGACGGCTCGGCAGGCATGGGGTCG
>CALEGL010000050.1 GCA_937876495.1 uncultured Bifidobacterium sp. | reverse complement strand
GGATGTACGTGCTCGAGGAGCCGTACACCGAGCTCGGGTAGTACACGGTGGTGTCCGATTCCGTGGGCGTCACGGCGTCGGTCACGGTGACCGTCACGGTGGCGCTCTTTCCACCGGCCGTCGCGGTGAGGGTGGCGGTTCCGGCCTTGACGGCGGTGACCTTGCCCTCGGTGTCGACGGTGGCGACGGAGGTGTCGGACGACGTCCATGACACGGTGGCGTTCGTCGCGTTGGACGGCGACACCGTGGCGGACAGCGACGTGCTGTCACCGGTGGTCAGCGACAGCGCCCCGCCGGAGACCGCGCTGCCGGAGATCGCCACGGAGGTGACGGCCACGTTGCACGGGTTCGACGTCGACACCGATCCGTTCTGCACCACCAGGGTGCCTCCCGAGCCGGTGTAGTTGGCGCTGTTGTTGTTGTCCCAGGTGCCCGAGCCGTTGTCGAACACGAAGGTCAGGGACTTCCCGTTCGTCACGATGCTCTTGGACACCCAGCCCGAACAGGCCTCGCTCATCTTCTCGCCCGGCGCGGTCGTCCACGTGCCATCACCCACCTTGTAGTGGATGTACGTGCTGTCGGTGCCGTACACGCTGCTTGGATAGTAGACGGTGGTCACCGACCCCTCGGGCAGGGTGCCGGTTGCGGTCACGACGATGGACGCCGATTTTCCTCCTGCCGTCGCGGTGATGGTGGTGGTGCCCGCCTTGAGATAGGTGACGTTGCCGTCGGAGTCGACGGTGGCCACGGAGGTGTCCGAGGACGTCCACGACACGGTGGCGTCGGAGGCGTCGGACGGGGAGACGGTGGCGGTCAGGGCCGTGCTGGTCGTGTCGGCCAGGTCGACGCTGAGCGTGCCGTCGGAGACGCCGTCACCGCTGATGGACACGGAGTCCACGGCCGTGGTGGTGGTGCTCTTCGGCGTGTAGTAGGCGCTGACGGAGTATCCCTTGGCGGTTCCGGAGGTGATCGTGCCGTTGGAGACGGTGATCGTTCCGCCGTTGATCTGGTCGGTGTAGGTGCCGTCGTCGAGGGTGGTGGAGGACCCGGTGAGGTCGACGTCGCCGCCCATGTTCGCGATGACGACGCCGTCGTCGGTGGAGTTCGAATCCGTCTTGTAGCGCTCGGTCATGAGGCAGGAGCTGTTGCCCTGGCAGTTGCGCAGGTACTCCTTGTCGCCCGTGACGGTGTTGCGGAAGTGGTTGACGGCCACGACGGACGCGTCCTTCCACATGTCGTCGCCGGCGTCGCCCAGCTGGGAGACCTCGGCGAACTGGGCATTGGTGCCGCCCGAGCCCTTCGGCCTGTTGAAGTACAGCGGGGTTCCCTCGGCCTTGGAGGCGACGACGGCCCAGCCCATGCGGATCTGGTAGTCGGTCAGGCTCGTGGTGACCTTGTCGCTGTTGGCGTAGTTGTCATGCGACTCGACCCAGGTGACGAGCTGGTCGTCGGAGGCGCCGCTGCTCTGCAGGTTGCTCAGCGTGCCGGCGCTGAGGTTGCCGTTGCGTAGCGCGTTCTGCAGCGTGGTGCCGTAGCTGGAGGCGGTTACGCCGCCGCCGCCCTCGTCGGAGCTGTCGAACATGGAGGCGTAGCTGCTGTAGGGCAGGTTGCTGTCGCCCTGCAGGACCTCGCCGTACTGGTACTGGGCGCCGTTGTCGAGGATGGTGCTCCAGTAGTTGGAGGTGGTGCTGAGCTCGTTCTGCAGCTCGATGTGCTTGGCCGCGTCGAAGCGGAACCCATCGACACCGTCGTTGACGGCTTCGACGAGGAACGACTTGATCCGGCTTTCGACGGTGCTGCTCTGCGTGTTGAGGTCCCACAGTCCCAGAAGCCGGCACTGCGTGACGTCCCAGCGGTTCGAGTAATCGATGTTGCCGTTGTTCGACGAGCAGTTCGACGCCGAGTGGAACAGGCTGGTGTCCTGCCAGGAGCAGGCGATGGCGCTCCAGTCGGAGGTGAAGTGGTTGGCGACGACGTCGACGATGATGCGGATGCCGTACTTGTGGGCCTCCGTGGTCATGGCCTTGAGGTCGCTTTCCGAGCCGACGACGAAGTTGCCGATCGTGGTGTCCGTCGGCTGGTACACGTAGTACCAGTTGTCCGTGAACTTCTTGCCGTTGGAGGCAACCGTCTTGACGGCGCTCATCGGCTCCGTCTGGATGGAGGTGTAGCCGGCCTCGGCGATGGCCTGCATGTTGTCCTTGATCGTGTCGAAGGACCACATCCAGGCATGCAGGATGGTGCCGTCCTTGATCTCCTTGGTCAGCCCGTACTTCTCGCGGGCGGCCTCGAAGGTCGAGTTCCCGACGGTGTCGGAATAGCTGTCACGGCTGGACGACGTGGTGTCGGCCACCGCGGTGGA
>CALEGL010000049.1 GCA_937876495.1 uncultured Bifidobacterium sp. | reverse complement strand
GAAGGTGGGTGAGCTGGTCGCCGAGCTCGTCCGCGACGTCGGCGAATCCTGACTGGTTGCGGACCAGGTCGGTGCCCTGGTCGACGCAGTAGACGGTGTCCAGCCGCCGTCGTAGCTCTGCATCGGCCGCGATGGTCCGGAGCTGGTCAAGGCAGTAGGTCGGTCTGTTGAACGTGGTGATGGCGACGGACAGGGTGGTGTCGGACGTGGCCGTTCTCCGCGAACGGGGAACCGACCAGGCCGCGTCCTTCACGGACAGCTCCGAATCGGTCGAGGCCCCGGCATCGAACCAGAAGTATCCTCCGTCAAGAAGACCCGTCATCGGCAAGGTGACGTCTATCATTGCGCTTTCCGTGCCGGAGTCCACATCGCACGTTCCGGCCGTCGTGAACAGACCGCGCCCCGTGGAGCGGTACAGGACGATCTCCCCGCGTCCCCGGACCGTCGCGGTGAACCTGACGCTGTCCACGGACGTCCAGCGTTTCCAGTAGCCGGCGGGGAAGGCGTTGAAGAAGGTGCACAGGCAGACGCGTCGACCCGCCCTGACCGTAAGGGTCGTGCGGGAATCGATTCGGAGGGCGCCATCGCCGGCGGAGCCTCCATGAAGGCTTACGCTGTCCTCCACCAGATGGCGGAAGGCCTTCTTATCCATGCCGTCGAAGTCGATGCGTCGAAGGTTCAGCCGTGGATCGATGACGTCATCCGTCAGATGCGGTCTCGTCCATTCGACGACGTAGAGAGGCAGCAGGAGTTCTCTGTCACGGACCGGATAGACGACCCGATTCACCGTCTCCCACTGCCCATGGTCGCTATCCGTGTGGTCCGCGCTGTGCATACGGGCCATTATAGGGAGCCGGCCTTGGCCTTCGGGAGGCCTGCGGCGCGAGGGCGCGGCGTCGGTCGGGGGGACGTCCCCTTACGCATAGATGCTCCGCGGCCGCAGGTCCTTCGGCAGCCCGTTGAGCAGACCCGTGACCGAGCCATGTTCGAACACCGAGCGGATGCCGGCGGCCAGCAGGGGGGCCACGGACAGCACGGTCATGTTCGGTAGGCGCTTCTCGGGCGGGATGGGCACGGTGTCCATGAGGATGATCTCGCGGGCGCCGATGGTCCGCAGGCGTTCGACTGCCGGGCCGGACAGCAGTCCGTGGGTGGCGACGAGGGTCACGCTGCGGGCGCCGGCCTCGTTCAGCGTGCGTACGGCCTCGCAGATCGTGCCCGCCGTGTCGATCATGTCGTCCACGACGATGCAGTCGCGGTCCCGCACGTCCCCGACGATGCCATGCGCGGTGGCGTGGTTCGGGCGGGTGATGTCGCGCGTCTTGTGGATGAATGCCAGAGGCAGCCCGCCCAGCTTGGCCGCCCACTGTTCGGAGACCTTGATGCGTCCGCCGTCGGGGGAGACCATCGTCGCGTCGGACAGATCCATCGTCGAGCGCACGTAGTCGAGCAGCACCGGCATGGCCGTCAGATGGTCGACCGGACCGTCGAAGAAGCCCTGCTCCTGCGAGGCGTGAAGGTCGACCGTCATGATGCGGTCGGCTCCGGCCGTGCGGAAGAGGTCGAACACGAGCCGGGCGGTGATGGGTTCGCGGCCCTGGTGCTTCTTGTCCTGGCGCGAATAGGCGAGGAACGGCGCCACCACGGTGATTGAATGGGCCGAGGCCCGCTTGAGGGCGTCGACCATCAGCAGCTGCTCCATCACCCAGGTGTTGATGGGGTCGGTATGCGCCTGGATGACGAACACGTCGGCCCCGCGCACGGGTTCGGCGAAGCGCACGTACAGCTCGCCGTTGGCGAAGTCGTAGGCGGTGGTCCTCACGAGGCCCACGCCGAGGTTCGCGGCGGTCTGCTCGGCCTGCGCCGGGTAGGCTCGCCCGCTGACCAGGCAGAGCCTCTTGTCCGGTCGCCCTTCGAGAATCGCCGACATTCCGTCCTCCTGACCGTCCGTTCCGCGGGTCACAACCGTTCCCGTCCGCCGCTCCATGACGAGGGGCGGACGGCGCCCATGTCGTCCCTCATGCGAATATAGACGGCCGGCCCTACCGCGCCCTCTCCCGTCGCGCCTCGCCGGCGTCCGTTGCGCCGGTTCCGTCGTGTCGGCGTGATGTTGCGGCACGGGCGTCGCGGAGGTACCATTGAGCGGTTGTCCGCGTTCCGCGCGGATTCCATGCAAACACACTCCTGCCGTGGAAGGGCCACGGCCGTAAGTCCGAAGGAGGTGGGTGATGTCTGCGCATACCTATGAACTCATGTTCATCGCCAATCCGGAGCTCGATGAGCGCGGTCTGAAGAAGCTGACCGAGCAGTACCTCGAGATCGTCACCAAGGAGGGCGGCACCGTCGACAAGACCGACTACTGGGGCCGTCGCAAGTTCGCCTACGAGCTCGCCGGCAAGAACGAGGGCAACTACGTGGTGGTCAACTACACCGCGGAGCCCGCGACCAGCGCCGAGCTCGACCGACTGCTCAACCTCAACGAGTCCGTGATCCGCACCAAGATCCTTCGCAAGGACGCCAAGTAGGGCGTCCCGTCCGCCACGGGTTTTCCGCCACCCCCACGTGATTCATCGGAATCGCGCCGGGCGAGGGAGCTCGGGGTTCCCGAAACGGGAAAGAGTCGGGGAAGCGTCAAGGAACCAGGTTAAGGAACAAGGAAGAGACATATGGCAGGAGAAACAGTCATCACCGTCGTGGGGAACCTCACCGGCGACCCCGAGGTCCGTGCGCTCTCCAGCGGCGTCTCCGTCGCCAGCTTCACCGTCGCGTCCACCCCGCGGACCTTCAACTGCGAGACGAGCCAATGGGAGGACGGCCAGGCCCTCTTCCTGCGGTGCTCGGCATGGCGCGGGCTGGCGGACCACGTCGCCCAGAGCCTGTCGAAGGGGACGAGGGTTATCGTCCAAGGGCGGCTGAGCCAGCGCTCGTATCAGG
>CALEGL010000048.1 GCA_937876495.1 uncultured Bifidobacterium sp. | reverse complement strand
GACGTCCGAAGGGAGCGGTGCTGTCCCATCGCAACTTCACCCATATCGTCTTCGCCGGGTATGACGTTCTGAACGACATGCTCTATCAGCCGAGCAGGCTGCTGCTGTTCCTCCCGCTCGCCCACTGCTTCGCGCGCTACATCCAGTACGTGGCCATCGGGTCGCACGGCGTCGTCGGCTATCTGTCCGGCGCGAAGCATCTTCTCGCGGACCTGCACGGGTTCCGTCCCACGTATCTGCTCGGCGTGCCGCGCGTCTTCGAGAAGATCTACAACGCCGCCTCGCAGAAGGCCGGCCCCGGCATCCGCGGCCGCATCTTCGCCGCGGCCTTCGCCCATTACGTGCGCTGGTCGAAGGAGGAGGACGGCGGACGGCACACGGCCCGCGAGCGCCTCGCCCACTCCTTCTACGAGGCCACCGTCGGATCCTCCATAAGGTCGGCGCTCGGGCCCGACCTGCACTACCTGGCCTGCGGCGGGGCACCCATCGACCCCGACCTCGCGCATTTCTTCAACGGCATCGACGGCATCACCTTCATCCAGGGCTATGGGATGACGGAAACCGCCGCCCCCTGCATCGTGAACTTCTCCGATGCGAACAGGGTCGGGTCCGTGGGACGTCCCGGTCCCGGCATCGCCGTGCGCCTCGCCGACGATGACGAGCTTCTCATCAAGGGCCCCAACGTGTTCCTCGGCTACCACGGCAGGCCGGACCTCACGGCGGAGACGCTGGACCCCGACGGATGGCTGCACAGCGGCGACCTCGCCACCATCGACGACGAGGGCTTCGTCACCATCACCGGACGCAAGAAGGACATCATCATCACGGCGGGCGGCAAGAACGTGAGTCCCGCCCCGCTGGAGCAGGCGATCTCCGCCTGCCCGATCGTCTCCCACGCCGTGGTCATCGGGGACGGACGTCCCTTCATCTCGGCGCTTGTGGCTCTGGACGAGGACATGGTCCGCTCGTGGCTGGCCGGCCAGGGCCTTGATTCGACGGCCCCGATGACGGACGTCACCCGAAGCGAGGCCGTCCGGGCCTTCGTCCAGCAGTACGTCGACCAGGCGAACAGCGGCGTGTCCCGTGCCGAATCCGTGCGCAAGTTCGCCATCCTCGACGACGACTTCACCCAGGATGCGGGCACCCTCACCCCCAGCATGAAGGTCGTGCGCGCCAAGGTCATCGCCCGCTACGCCCGCGTCATCGACGAGGAGATCTACACCCCGCGCGGGGAGGCGCGTTCTGCTCCTGCTACGGTGAGGATTCTCGACAGGACGACCCAGACCGTGCGTCAGGCCTCCCAGACGGTGAAGGAGGCGTCGCAGACCGTGACGCCGATCGTCCGTCAGGCGCTCGACCAGGCCAGGGCCACCGTCGACTCCCGGCTGCTTCATCAGACGCCGGAGGGCGCGGCCACGCAGGACGGCGAGCGCGATGATGCGGGCGAGGACCGCGAGGACGAGGGGAGGCGCGACTGATGGCCATCCGCGACATCCGAGTCGTTCCTGACCCCGTGCTGCGTACGCCCTGCGACCCCGTGAGGCGGGTCACTCCGGCGGTGCGGCGTCTCGTCCAGGACCTCGTCGACACCGTCGACGACCCCGGGCGGGCCGGTCTGTCGGCCAACCAGGTGGGCGTGAGCCTTCGCGTGTTCTCCTACAACATCGACGGCAGGGTCGGATACGTCATCAACCCGGTCATCGAGGATCTCCGCGGCGAGCAGTACGGCGAGGAGGGCTGCCTGTCCCTTCCCGGACTGTGGTACAGGACGCGTCGCGCGGACTACGCCCGCTGCCGGGGCATCGACCTCGACGGCCATGCCGTGGTCCTCGAGGGGCATGGCGTCATGGGGCGGATGATCCAGCACGAATGCGACCATCTCGACGGCCATGTGTTCATCGACAGGCTTGAGAAGGACGAACGCCGCGCCGCCATGCGTCTGATGAGGTCGGCGTCCCTGCGCTGACCCGCGCCCGCGGGTCCCCCGCGGGCCTCCGATAGTCCGCCCCGCGGGGGAACGCAGCGGTATGCGCCGCATGCCCAGGCGCCGTCGCAGACGACGGAGGTGAACCCGACGGGCGAGACGGGTCGTCGATGCGGCTTCGCCCCCTGTGATATCATGAAGCCTTGTGCGTCCTGACGCCCGCGTCCCGCGTGGAGGATCCGCGGGCGTCGCAACCGAGACGGCGCACGAATTCGCGCCATGTCCGCGACGGCCCGCGTCGGTCGGTCCCCTTGGGGGCTGCACTCGGGCCAGCATGGCCAGGCAAGAACCGACAGGAAGGCACACCCAATGGCTCAGATCACCATGAGCGACATGCTGAAGGCAGGACTGCACTTCGGCCATCAGACCCGTCGCTGGAACCCGAAGATGAAGCAGTACATCCTCACCCAGCGCAACGGCATCCACATCATCAACCTCTTCAAGTCGCTCGACCTCATCGACAAGGCCTACGACTTCGTCCGCACCACCGTGGCGCACAACGGCACCGTGCTGTTCGTCGGCACCAAGAAGCAGGCTCAGGACGCCATCAGCACGCAGGCGAGCCGAGTGAACATGCCCTACGTCTCCGAACGCTGGCTGGGCGGCATGCTCACGAACTTCCAGACGGTCTCCAAGCGCGTGGCCCGTCTCAAGGAGCTTGAGGAGATGGACTTCACCGACGTCCATGGCTCCGGTCTGACCAAGAAGGAGCTGCTGCTCCTCGAGCGCGAGAAGGACAAGCTCGAGAAGCAGCTCGGCGGCATCCGGACGATGACCCGCACCCCGTCGGCGCTTTTCGTCGTCGACATCAACAAGGAGGCCCTGGCCGTCGAGGAGGCCCACAAGCTGAGCATCCCCGTCGTCGCCATCGTGGACACCAACACGGACCCCGATCTCGTCGACTACCCGATTCCGGCCAACGACGACGCCATCCGCGGCATCAACCTTCTGACCACCCTCATCGCCGACGCCGTGGCGGACGGTCTTCTTGACCGCTCCGGCAAGGCCGAGAAGACGGAGGACGCCACCGAGCAGCCGCTGGCCGCATGGGAGAAGGACCTGCTCACCGGGGACGCCGCCGCGTCCGCACCCGCGGATTCGGCCGCCCCGGACGGTGCGGCCGCGCCTGCCCCGGCCGCCGCCACGGCGCCCGCCCAGGAGCCGAAGGCCCAGGACTGACGAAGGGAGCCCCGCATCACGCAGGGCTGAAACCGAGGAGCACACAGCACAAATGGCAGCAATCACCGCAGCACTCATCAAGCAGGTCCGCGAGGAGACCGGCGCCGGCATGCTCGACGTGAAGAAGGCCCTGACCGAGGCCGACGGAGACGTCGCCCGCGCCAAGGAGATCATCCGCGCCAAAGGCATCCAGGCCGCCGGCAAGCGCGAGGGCCGCAAGGCCCAGGAGGGCGTCGTCGCGTCCACCATCGTGTCGACCGGCAAGGGACAGCGTGGCTACGCGATCGAGGTGAATTCCGAAACCGACTTCGTGGCCAAGACTCCGAAGTTCGTCGAAT
>CALEGL010000047.1 GCA_937876495.1 uncultured Bifidobacterium sp. | reverse complement strand
TGGGATTGCCCTGGACAGCGTGTGTCGCGTGTGGTGGGTCCCGTACGAGGGTGGGTGCCGGCGGAGGGTTGCGGGGTGGGTCTGGGCGTCTCCCGGCAGGGCGGGGGCGGCGCGCCGGCGTCTGCGTCGGCATGCGCGCGTTCCGTTGTCCCGTCTTCCCATGCTTGTCGTGGATCGTCGTCAGATGGCCCGTTGGCGCGACAGACGGACCGCTTACGTCATGCAGAACGGCCCTGCGGTGGTCGGGCCTCTGGAACGGGCCCATCTGCACCGGCGGGCGGTGCATCGGTTCCTTGGCGCCGCCGTGATGGCGTCGCTGTCCTTGGCCACCTTGGTGGTCTTTCGATTCGATCTTCTCAGGGCCGCGTTCTCGGGAGGGTCGTTGACCTCGCGTACGTGGCTGTCCACCGGTGCGGATGTCGCGCAGGTGCTTCGTGCTGCGGACATGGGATGGTTCCTGGGGGACGTGATGGGATTCGCCGTGCCCTCGACCCCGTGGATGTGGGTCTGGACCGGCCTGTCGGCGCTCGCTCTGGGCGATGTCTCCCTGGCGCTTGTCCTGTTGTTCTTCCTTTCCGCTCCCGCGGCGGCCCTGTCATTCTGGGCTTTGTGCGGGGTGTTCACGCGGTCGGACGGCGTGCGCGTCGCGGGCGGGCTCGTCTGGGCGGCGACGGGAGCCCTCCTGGGGCTGTACCAGTCAGCGAATCTCGCCATGCTCACGGTTATGGTGTTTCTTCCGGCGACGATGGCCTTCGTCTTCCGAGCGGTGGGGATGTACCACACCGAGGATCCCCGCCGCCCCCATGCATCGGTCCAGGCCGCGGCCTGTGCCGGGCTGTGTGGAGTCCCCGTCGTTGCCGCCGAACCCCAGCTGATCCTCGCTCTCGCCGTTGTGTTGATTGCCTTTCTCGTTCTGGTGAGAGGGCATCGGGTCATGCTGCTGCTTATCCCTCTTCCCTGGCTGCTTATGCTCGCTCCGATTCTCGTGGACTCGCTTCGGGGGGCATTCACGGGCACGGGCACATGGCGTCAGATTTTCGGCGACGTTGCCTTGCCTTCGACGCAGTCGGACGGACATCCGGCTGCACTCAGCCTGATCGAGACGCTGCGACGTGCTCTAGGAAGCTGGAATTCCGCTGGTTTCGCGACGGTGTGGGGGGCTCTGGCGATATCCTCGTGGATCTTCGTTGCGGTTCTGACGCTGCTGTCGGTGCTTGCGCTGGTGCTTCCCTTCGTCCTGCGCGTCTCGCGGATGATGTGGGTCGTCATCCTGTCCGGAACGCTGCTGGCGATGGTTTCCTCGCGCGTGGCAGTGGCCGCGGACTCCGATGGCGTCGTCGCGGGATCCACGCTTCCCGGCATCGCCTTCATGATTCTCGGACTGTTGTCCTGCTCCTGCATGGTCGCCGGTGGCGCCGTCCGACGCTTCGAGCCGCTTCCTGGCGTATCCCGCCATGATCGGGCGGGTAGCGATGGAACAGTCTCGACCGTCATCCGCTCCGGCCGGGGCGTTCTCGTCCTGCTTCTCGCGGCCTGCGCGGTCGTCTGGTCCGTCTATGGCCTGACGCGTGACATGGGGGGGACGGCGACCATCGCAGATGATGGGATTCCCATGATTGCCCAGGACGATCTCGGACGTTCCCCGCGTGGAAGGATACTGGCTTTGAGTATGGATGGTGGATCCGTCGTGCGGATTGCGGTCCTGCGCACGGCACGGGGCGATCTCGTGGATTCCTCGCCGTCCGCTCGTGTGCGTCTGATGCTGGACGGGTCCACCGGGGTTAGCAAGGATGTCTCGACGGCTGTGGCCAGCCTCGTCGAACGCGGGGACGATGACGCGGTTGCAAGAATCGCGGCTTCGGGGTTCGGCGGCATCTACGTCGTGGTGGATTCCTCGTCCCAGTCCGTTCAGAAGGCATCCGAAAGGCTGGTGTCGAACATTACGGCAAGCGACGGTGTCCAGGTCGTCGTCAGTGATGACTCGGGGGTCTACTACAAGCTGTCCGCCGCCGGTGATGCATCGGGCGTCCCGGCTGGGGAGAGAAAAGCGCTTGCGGACCCGTGGCGTAGAGCGTGGTTGGCCGCGATGGCCGTGGCCGGCATATGCTTCCTTCTCGTGGCCGTTCCCACCCCATCGAGATCGCGGAGGTGGATGCTGTGATGCGTCGGATGCATTCCATGTGGAGGATAGTCGTCGCGGCCGTCACGGTCGTGGTCATCGTCGCGGTGATGACGGGTCTCGCCCTGTATCGTCCCGCATCGGGGTGGGTGGACGGCGTGACCGGAACGCTGACGAGAACCAGCCGTGTCGCCGCCGCCCAGACCGATCTCTACTGCCCCGCACGAATGTCCCTGGCCGACACCGCCGAATACGGCGACAGCGAGTTCCGTATCTCCGAGGGGAACATCGCCTCGGAGTCTCGGTACCTGACCAGCGGCTCCGTGTATCAGGCGACTATCTCTGCGGTGGATGGGTCGTCGGATTCCCGCGACCTGTCCACCTCCTCGCTGAATGATGGAAGCCTTGTCCTCGCGGAGGATTCTTCGGGCGAATCGCGGCTTATGTCCGCCACATCCCTTGATGTGGAATCGGGGACGGGGCTGGCCGCCTCCACGGCGTCGTGGGCCACGACCGGCGATCTCAAAGGCCTGTCGGCGGCGTCCTGCATCTCCCCGGCACTGGCGCAGACCTTCGTTCTGTCAGGCACGCGGACCGGCACCACGCAGCAGCTGGTGATCGCCAACCCCTCCTCGAAATCGACGGCTGTGGCGATGAGCATCTGGGGGACGGAATCCGCGGGACGGATGACTCCGTCGACGGGAAGCACCGTCACCGTTCCGGCACAAGGGGAAAGAACCGTGGACCTGTCCGCCGCCGTCTCCGGGCAGAAGGGGCTGGTCATCACCCTCACCAGCACTCAGACGCCCGTCGCGGCAGTGGTCCGCAGCGTCTCCATGGATGGTCTGACCGTGGCCGGATCCGACTATGCACTTCCCGCGGCAGCGGCGTCACGGGCTGCGTCCATTCCTGGGGTGCTTGCAGGGGATGCCGTGCGCGTGGTTCTGTTCTCCCGGCGTTCCGGCCATGCGACGCTGACTTGGCTGACATCCTCGGGGTCGTCCAGCGCCAGCGCCGTGGATCTGACGGCATCGCGGGTGAGCTCCGCCGGTCCGGGGACCGCTCCGAAGGGCGCCTACGCGCTTGCCGTGTCGTCAGACTCGGCGGTGACGGCGTCCGCAGTGGTCACGCGGACGGGCGGGTCGGGGCAGTCCGACTTCGCCTCTCTTCCCGTCGCGCCTTCTTCCAGGCACGCTGCGTTGGCCCTCTCTTCGGCAGTGTCCGGCACCGTGTGGGCAGCGCCTGCCCCTCTAGCCGTTGTTCCCGGCACGCGCAGGGTCTACGGTTCGTCCGGGTACACCGCCCAATCTCGGCACCGCACGACTCCCCCCGAACCTGCGCCGGGTCCCCTCCCGTCCCACCTGGGTGGATCGGCGGCCGCGGTGACGGTGCGATCCTCGGGCGCGCTGTCATGGGGGGTCCGAGCATCGCGCTCCGACATGTCCGGCAAATCCGTGGCGGCTGTGGCCTTTCTCGGAGCGACGGCTCTGGAGCCGGCGCTGGTCACCGTACGGACGTCCCGGAACCAGAACATCCTTCAGTGAATCGCGTCATGAGCCGGACGTTCGCAAACGCATGCCGCGTCGACTTTCCGCTGGTCCGCTGCCGTTCCGTCCGACAGGGCTCACAGGATTCATCCGGTCGTATGCGCCGATCGCCGTGGTTCTACATGCCCCAATCGGGGTCTATCTCCTCCGGCCGCCGGCCCGCGAGTTCAGCAAGACGCGAGACGAGCTCGTCCCGGATCGCCCACTGCAGATCCTCGCGGTCGGGGTTATGCGTCTGCAGGGGCAGACGGTACAGCACGATGCGAGCGGGCGTCCCTCTGCCTGCCGCGAAGCATCTCGACATCAGGTCAGGTTCGTCCTCCCACGGTGCCGGCGTGGAGGGAGGGACGTCCTCCACGGCGAACTGCACCGGGTCGACGAGTTCGGGCCAGGCGTCATGAAGACGCCGGATCTGCGCGGCCGCCATGTCGTCGAACATGCCGCTTCTCGTGCGGTATCGGGGAAGCCTGACGCCGAACATCGGCGTCCTCAGGCCCCGGCCGTGCCGGTTTCGATAGATTCGCGACTCCCATGGCGGTCTGGTGTGCATGACCCCCACCATAGCCAGAGCGGCGAACGGATGCGATACGATGACCCCATAGGTCGTGAGGATGGGGGGCGAGGCGATGTCGATGGCGCATGATGGGTCGGATCTCGTTCCCGTGGATCTTCCCCGGGGCATCCGAGCCGTGGCCTTCGATCTGGACAATACGCTTGCCCGATCCAAGCAGCCGATGAGCGAGGCTATGGGCAGGAGCCTGTCCGGGCTCACGGCCCTCACCACCGTCGCCGTTATCACCGGGGGGCGTCTCGGTCTTGTTCGTCGCCAGGTGCTTGACGTCCTTGGCCCCTCGACGAACCGTTCTGCCATGGTGCTCATGCCCACCAGCGGCACCCGCTGCTACCGGTGGGACGGATCCTCCTGGCGATGTCTGTATTCCTATGACCTCAGCCCGGAGGATCGCGCGGCGGCGGCCGAGTCGCTGGAGCGGCACGCGCGCGAGCAGGGCATATGGTTCGAGGATGTGTGGGGCGATCGCATCGAGGATAGGGGGAGCCAGGTGACCTTCTCCGCGCTCGGGCAGTTGGCCCCGTCCTCCGCCAAGGAGTCCTGGGATCCGACGAACGTCCTCAAGAACCGTCTCGCTGAGGCCGTCGCCGCAGACCTGCCGCATCTGGAGGTGAGATCGGGAGGATCGACCAGCGTGGACGTCTCTCTCAAAGGCATCGACAAGGCCTATGCTGTGCGCCGTCTTGCCGATCTTCTCCGCATCGACGTCGGCTCGATTGTCTTCGTCGGCGACCGCATGGACCCCGATGGCAACGACTATCCCGTGATAGCCGCCGGCGTGTTCGCCGTTCGGGTGAGCGGTCCCGATCAGACGCTGCGGGTCTGCGACGTCCTCGCGTCGCGCCTGCGGGAGCCGGCGAGTCTGGGCGCCCCCGTCGTTCCGGCGCTCTAGCGCTCATCGTTCCGCTCCGCGTCGTTCCGTTTCCTTCCTCTTCGCTGTATGGGAACCTCCGGTCGCGAATCCCGGTCGTGCGCTGGCGTCCCTTGCCTCGGCATCCACGTCGTTCAGTGGGCCGGTCGGAACCCGACCCATATGCGGATGATGGGAGGATGTTCACATATGCCGAGGCCGCCGACGGGCGTCATGGTTCGGGCGTGGCGGCCCTGCTCACGTCACTCCGGGACGTGCTTCTTCCGCGGGCGTGTGCCGGCTGCGGAAGACCGGATCATATCCTGTGCGAGTCCTGCCTCGGCCTGCTGGATGGCCGGCGTGAGCGTCCTCTGCCAGGGACTCTCACGGGCGTCTGCCTGTGCTGCGCCGACTATCGGGGGGCCATCCGTCGTGTGCTGCTCGAATGGAAGGATCACGGCGACGAGGAATGCACGGGATGTCTGGCGTCGGTTCTGTCGCGACTGATCACCGAGGAGGTCATGTCTCTGCCGGCGCTTCGCCCCCATGCCGTGGATGCGTGCGTCGTCCTCATTCCGCTTCCTTCCTCGGCGTCCTCGCTTCGTCGCCGGGGACGATGGCACATGTTGTCGCTGACCCGTCTTCTGGCCTCCCTTCTTCGGCGCAGAGGCATGGATGCGAAGGTTCTGCCTCTGCTTCATCTGCCCGCGGGGCTGGCGAGGTCGGTGGAGGCCTCCCATGCCGCTCAGCGTGCCGGAAGGCTGTCCGGGGGTGTGGATGTGGTCCGCTCCGAACTGGAACGACTACCGACGATGGGGACGCGGCCTATGGTTCTGCTGGTGGATGACATCGTCACCACAGGGTCGACGATGCGACGCTGCGTCTCGGCGCTTCGCGGCGTCGACGTCGAGGTGGCGGCGGGAGTCGCTCTGGCCTCGACCCCGAAGGCGGGGATTCCAGGGCGCCCTTTGGTTGGCCGTTCCTCCGTCATCCCTGCAGCCAGTCTCTGACGGGTCCCTCATCCGCCGTCCCTTTCCGGCTGGCCGGTCGGCTAGCCGGCGTGGACGACGGCCATCTCCTCCCAGTGCGTCGTGCAGCGCGCCGACAGCAGGGAGCGCCGCATGCTCCAGTCGTCGCCGATGTCACGGTCTCGGCCGACGGATCGGATGCCGGCGTATCCGATTCCGACTCGCGCCGGTCCGAAGCGCCCGGTGACGTGGTCAAGAACCGATCCGAGGCCATGGTCGTCCCGACGGGAGCCCAGACCGTCCAGCGTCGAGACGTATGTCCCTCGGTCGGACAGGTCCGTCAGCGCCACGCCGGCGCGGACATCGCGGGCGTCCGAATCCAGACGCCCGCGCAAGGCCCTGCAGTCCACGGGAGCGATGACGAGGCGGGCGTCGCTGGGCGCGGCGGGGTACACGG
>CALEGL010000046.1 GCA_937876495.1 uncultured Bifidobacterium sp. | reverse complement strand
TGGGTGGACGGCGAGGCGGCGGCGCCGTCGTGCGGGTGGAGGGTGCGTGGCAGGTTATACTGCCCGGCCGGGGCGGCCGTGGGAAGGGGCAGGGGGGTCAAAGACAGTCGAACGTCCTCGGGCATGAAGGTGAACCCCTGCCGCGTCGACAGGAAGGCCCCCAGTGGGTCGGCGAACACCCTGCCGTTCGTCGCCGCCGCCAGGGTGGCCTCGTCGAGGAGCAGCCACTCATGCGGGGCGTCCTGCCCGGGGGCGTGGCGGAATCCGGTGAGGGATTCGAAGAATCCGCCGATGGGGAAGACCCCGACTCGACGTCCGGTGCCCGAGGCCCTGGGCGTCGTCGTTCTCGGTCCGAAGCCGAGGAAGGTCGCCGGCAGAGCGTCGTAGTCCCTCTGCAGCTCATCGCCGATGGCGGCGTAGTCCTCGTCCGTGAGCCACAGGCAGAACCCTGGTCCGAAGTCGTGGTCCTGGGAGAGCCGGTCATCGAAGCCGTAGCATTCGGATCCGTGCCCGACGAGTCCGGCCGCGATGCGGCTCACATACCGCGGATGACGTCGTTCCAGCATCGGCCGGCCGTAGGTCGTCCAGAACCGCCGGGACAGCTCCATGCCGGTGATGTCTCTTGCCGTCTCGCGCGAATCCGGCGGCATCGCGGCGGCACCGGGGGCGAGCGCCCCGCGGACCCGCGGACTGCTCATGGACGTTTCGGAACCACGCACGGAGGAGATGCTTCGGCGCAGGGGCCGGTGCGTACGGGGATTCGTCCGAGGATCGGAGCGGTCGCCGTCCATGCCGTCAGAGGCATCGGCCCTGTCATCCCGGTCGGGGATGACGGCCTTGCGCTTTCGCGTTCCGTCCGTGTCCGGAGCGGTCGTGGCGGCCCTTTCGGCCTCCTGCAGGTTCGCTTCGGTGATGCGGTGGTAGTCGGTGTCCCTTCCGTAGCATTCGTCGATGACCGCAAGGGCCCGGCGATAGGCCTCCACGGCTTCGCCCGGACGTCCCGTGGCCAGTCTGGTCTGGGCGTACGAGGCGAGGATGGCGGCGAAGTGGGCGCTGTGTTCGAGATGTCCGTGGCGGAAGATCCCCAGCGCCTTCTCGGCATGCGCAGAGGCGGTCTCGACGTCGCGTGCGTGACTCGGGGCGAGTTTCCCGCCGCCGCCGTCAAGCGTCGCGTCCGCCGGATCGGGCCCGCGCAAGGCCGGGTCGGGGCTCCGTCCGGCGGATCGCGCGCGTTCCAGCAGGGCCAGGGCGAGATTCGCATGGGTGGAGGCGACGTCGGGGTCCGAGTCGGGATCGGAGCTTGACGTCTCGAGGATCGTCAGCGCCTGCGATAGCTCGTCGATGGCCTTGTCCGGACGCCCCGTGTCCGAATAGAGCATCGAGAGGTTGTTGTGGAGGGCCGCGAGGCGCCGGTCCGTCGGCTTCAGCGTGGATGCCGCCGATTCGAGGGCCTGATGATAGAGGTCCTCCGCCTGTTCCGCCCGCCCTGCGGCGCGCATCCCCGTGGCCGCGTTGATGAGAGTGGTCGTCCAGGCCTCGCTGTTCTGGATCCCCATACGCAGTCCGAGTTCGAGGGCGCGCTGGATGATCCACTGGTTGTCCTCATGCCGGCCATGCGAACGATAGAAACCCATCGTCTCGTTGAGCACGGTGAGCAGTCCGGCGTCGTTCCTGGCGTTCTCGGCGTCGGTCATGGCCTGCAGCAGATAGGGTTCCGCCTTAGTGGCCGCCTCGTGAGAGGCGTACAGGGCGTCGAGACCGGCAAGGAACCCGGTCGCGTCGAAGATCACGGGCTGCTGCAGTCCGTCCTGGGGCGAAGCTTCCCGTTCCGCGTCAGAGGGTTCCGCCGTCCGGCCGCGGACCATGCCCAGGAGTGCCTCCAGAGGGCCGTCGCCGATGCGTTCGTCCCGGTCGTTCCCGCTCGCGTCGTCCATGCCTCGCCTCCCTGCGTCCATCCGTTCCGCCGCATCGTATCCGTCCGCCTTTCGGCCGCGGCGCCGATGTGCTTCCAGTATGGCCCTATCGAGGCGGATGGGAGGAAGGAGGGAGCACCGTCGTGGCGCCGCTTATTCCGGGTCTCCCCGGGAGGCGCCAACGCGGTGTCTTCGACGCCGTGGATAGGCGTGGGGGTGTGTGTGCCGGCGCCCATGGCCAATGATCCAAACGATTCACGATACGATACGATCCTGCCGGCATGCATCGGTATGAAGAAGGGGAGAATGGCGATATTCCGCCATTCTCCCCGTCATTGTCGGGCTGGCGAGATTTGAACTCGCGGCCTCTTCGTCCCGAACGAAGCGCGCTACCAAGCTGCGCTACAGCCCGTCCGACAACGAAGGATATGATACCGCCGCGCCCGGGACAACGCCCGTCTGCGTGTCGATGGCCGAGGCCTCATGCCGGTTCCGCGGTCTTTCGCGGCCGTGTATCCCCGCCCCGATACACTGGTGCGACATGAGCGACATGAGCGATTCAGACGTCGGCGAGGAGGAGCGGGACGCGGCCGGGAAGCCATCGGATTCGATGACCACCGTGGAGCATGCGCGTCTTCTGCTTGACCAGGACAGGGCCATAGCGGCGAGGATCGGCGAGGGTGCGGCGCCCGAGGATGCCATCGACCCGTCGAACGCCGAGTTCGGCCCCGCCGCCCATCCGGAGCAGACGCAGATCAGGGTCGCCAAGCGCGCGATGATGCTCAGGGAGGGCATCCCGCCGTATCCGGTCCATGTCGACGTCACGGACACCATTCCCGAGGTTCGGCGTCGCTATGACGATCGTCTCCAGCCGGGAGAGGAGACCGAGGACATGGTGGGCGTCGCCGGACGCGTCATGTTCCTGCGCAACGCCGGAGGCCTGTGCTTCGTCCAGCTGTCCGCCGGGGACGGCACCACCCTTCAGGGCATGGTGTCCAAGAGGGAGATCGGTGCCGATTCGCTGAAGCGCTTCAAGCGGCTGGTCGACCTCGGTGACCATCTCTTTCTGCGTGGACGGGTGGTCTCGTCGCGCACCGGCGAGCTGTCCGTCTTCGCCACCGAATGGACCATCGCGGCCAAGGCGCTGCAGCCTCTCCCCGCCCTGCACAAGGAGCTTAACGAGGACACGAGGACGCGGAAGCCCTATCTCGGCATGATCGCCGACCACCGCGTGCGTGACATGGTGCGCAACCGATCGAAGGCCGTGGCCAGCCTGCG
>CALEGL010000045.1 GCA_937876495.1 uncultured Bifidobacterium sp. | reverse complement strand
ACGTCGTCCGGGTCATCGGGGTCATCGGAATCGTCGGAATCGCCATCGGCGTCCCCGACGGAATCTTCATCGGCGTCCGCCTCCGAGCAACCGTCATCCGAGTCATCGACGACGTCCGGGGCCGGGGCATCAAGCTCGGCGAGGCAGGCATCCCCCTCCACGACTCCGGAGGCGACCACGGAGACGAGCGAATCGGCCTCCCCGTCCGAATCCTCGGCGGAATCCCCGACCACGGGGACGGAGTAGCCGATCATGCCAGAACCGCGCCGTATGCATGACATGACCCGCACGCGATCCGCTTGGCATGGCACGCGTGGCACGGAGGAACCCGATGCGACGCAGGGAACGGACGCACGGAGCGGGTCCGGAATCTGGCCGGATCCGAAACGCCTACGGCAAGGGGCCGTGCGAACCACCCCTAGGATGATCCGCACGGCCCCTTCAAGACCGGGACGGGAACGGACTCAGCGCTCCGAGCGATTGACAGCCGAGATGATGGCCTTCAGCGAGCTCGTGGAGATCGAGGAGTCGATGCCCACGCCCCAGATGATCCGCGCCTCGGGAGCCTCGCCGATCTGGCACTCCACGTAGGAGGCCGCCATGGCGTCCGTTCCCGCAGTCATGGCGTGCTCCACGTAGTCCATGATCGACACGGTCACGCCGATGCCGCCCAGCGCGTCGAGGAACGCGGCGATCGGACCGTTGCCCACGCCGGAGAGCTCACGCTCCACGGCCTCCTCGCCGTCACCCGCGCCACGGTCGAGCAGACGGGCCTTGAGCACCGTGTCCGACCCGTCCTCGCCGGAGGAGACGGACACCTTGAGCAGCTTGAAGCGACCCCACTGGCGCAGCGAGGAGTCGCCGGAATCGCCGACGACCGAACCCGCAGAGGTGACGCCCGTCTCCTCCACCGGAAGGTACTCGTCCTTGAACAGGCGCCAGATGTCCTCGTCCTTGACCTCGCGCTTGGTGCGGTCGGCGTAGGCCTGGACGACCTTGTCGAATTCGATCTGCAGCCTCTTGGGAAGATCGAGGTTGTGGTTGGTCTTGAGCAGGTAGGCCATGCCGCCCTTGCCGGACTGCGAGTTGACGCGGATGATCGCCTCGTAGCTGCGGCCGATGTCCTTGGGATCGATGGGCAGATAGGGGACGAGCCAGACGAAGCTGTCCAGCGGCACTCCGGCGCGTTCGGCGGCGACCTGACGGGCCTCGAGGCCCTTCTTGATGGCGTCCTGATGCGAACCGGAGAACGCGGTGAACACGAAGCTGCCGGCGTAGGGATGGCGCTCGGAGATCTTGACCTGATTGCAGTACTCGACCGTCCTGCGGATGGTCGGGACGTCCGACAGGTCAATCTGCGGGTCGACGCCCTGCGTGAGCAGATTCAGGCCCAGCGTGACGAGGTCGACGTTGCCGGTGCGCTCGCCGTTGCCGAGCAGGCATCCCTCGACGCGGTCGGCACCGCCGAGCACGGCGAGCTCCGTGGCGGCCACGGCCATGCCCTCGTCGTTGTGCGGATGCAGCGAGAGAACAATGGAGTCGCGGTTCTCAAGATGCCGCGAAACGTACTCGACCTCGTCCGCGAAGACGTTCGGCGTGGTCATCTCGACGGTGGCCGGCAGATTGATGATCATGCGATGGTCGGGCGTGGGCCTGATGACGTCGATGACGGCGTTGCACACCTCGACGGCGAAGTCCGGCTCGGTGCCCGTGAAGGACTCGGGCGAGTACTCGTAGTACAGGTCGATGCCCTTGGCCTCGGTCTCCAGCTGCTTGCACAGCCGCGCCGCGTCGGTGGCGAGCTTGGTGACGCCGGCCTTGTCCTTGCGGAACACGACCTCGCGCTGCAGCACGGACACCGAGTTGTAGAAGTGGACGATGGCCCTTTTGGCGCCGCGCAGGGACTCGTAGGTCTTGCGGATGAGATGCTCGCGCGCCTGCGTGAGCACGATGATCGTCACGTCGTCGGGGATGAGCTCACGCTCGATGAGCATGCGGATGAAGTCGTAGTCCGTCTCCGAGGCGCTCGGGAAGCCGACCTCGATCTCCTTGAAGCCCATGGAGATGAGCAGGTTCCAGAAGCGCAGCTTGCGTTCCGGGTCCATGGGGTTGACCAGCGCCTGGTTGCCGTCGCGCAGGTCGACGGAGCACCAGCGCGGTGCGCGGCGCAGGCGCTTGGACGGCCAGGTGCGCTCCGGATAGTCGAAGGGGATCTGCCTGTCGTAGGCGACGTACTTGGTGTACGGCATCCGGCTGGGCTTCTGCGGCCCTCCTATGTAGCGTGCGGGAGGCAGCAGCAGGTCATTGTTCCCTCCATTGGACGCCGCGGCAACAGCCGCAA
>CALEGL010000044.1 GCA_937876495.1 uncultured Bifidobacterium sp. | reverse complement strand
CCACTCGGGCATCCATCTGCCGGGGATGTCGGCGTAGTCGATCTCCTCCCAGACACGCGGAAGCGAGGGGCCGGAAGCCAGAAGACGGATGACCGGATCGCGGGAGGAACCGGTCCGGGCAGCGCCCCTCACGGGCCAGTGTCTGAGGTTCGCCAGCGTCACGGGACTGACGGGCATGCCGAACTCCGCGGCGGCCACGGCGACCCGCAGAGGCAGCTCGCCGTCCTTCTCCGGTGCGGCCCCCTGGGCGAGCACGATCTCATGCTCATGCGCGGCAACACCGGGGGCCAGGACGTCGAAGCGCGGCGCCTCGCGTCGACCGCCGGCCCGCGGCTGGAGCATCTGGAAGAAGGCGAATCGGGGACGCTCATGGGTGAGAGTGTGCTCGGCATGCGAGGCGGTGGCATCCAACGCGAAGGAGATCCTCCTGCCCAGTCGGGCGAGAACGGTCTGCAGCTCCTCCACCGACCTGGCCTCGCGTTCGTCGGCGGGAAGCGTGGGGTCCGCCAGGCCCATCATCGCGGCGACCCGGGCCTGGTAGGCGGGAAGCAGAAGGTTGCTTTCCTTGCCCGCCACGAGATGGATGCAGTCACGCACGTCCAGAAGCCGCTCGACGGCGTCGTCATACCGCCCGTGGGGTCGGTCGGCCAGCCAGGAGGCGGCAAGGGCTGAGACGAGCACCGTGTCGCGAAGCCCTCCCCGGGCCTCCTTGACGTTCGGCTGGTTGAGATAGGGCAGCCTGCCGAACTCCCGCAGACGGGAGGACGCGGAATCGAGCAGCTCGGGAAGGCGCTTGCGCGCGGCCCTGCGCCAGCGGTCGAGGATCGATGCGGACGTGCTCGTGATGAGGTCGAGGTCGCCGGCGATCGGTCGGACGTCCAGCCACCCCATCGCCGCCGGAAGATCCTGGTCGGTGACGGATTCGCACTGCTGACGGGTGCGTACGGAGTGGTCGAGATCCAGTCCGCAGTCCCACAGCGGATACCACAGCCTGTTCGACAGCTCCGTAAGCCTGGCGTCGTTGAGGGCGCGGGAATCGACGATGACCACCAGATCGAGATCCGAGCTTGGCCCCACCTGCCCGCGCGCCAGCGAACCCACCGCCGCAAGGGCGATGCCCGTGTCGGGGACGTCGAAGTCCACCGATTCACAGGCCTGCAGCCAGAGTCGTCGGATGCGGTCCGTCGCAAGCTCGGTGCGCGCCCTGCGCTTGGCGGGACCGTCACGATACACCCCGTCGGCGTCGGGCTGGCTCATCGCCATGAACCGCTTCTTGAGATCGTCGACCGGGGTCGCTGCACTCGCCTTCATAGGAGCTGTCATAAACGGTCACTTCCCTTCCCCCATCCGCACCTTCCCGGAATCACAGGCCACGAACCACGAACCGCGGAATGGTCCGGACGGCCGCACGGACGGAACCGGAATACGGGCCGCGGGATGTCCGGGCCCGCATATGACGAATCCCCGCATGGGGACGCCATGCGGGGATTCGTTTCCATCGTCGTTCTGGAACGATGCTCAGATCGCCGCGGAGCCGGTCTC
>CALEGL010000043.1 GCA_937876495.1 uncultured Bifidobacterium sp. | reverse complement strand
GAGCGTCACTGAGACGAGGACGGCCCAATCGGCGATCCTGTCCAGCGTGGAATCGAGGAAGGCTCCGTATGGCGTCCCTCCGGTCGTGATGGCGGCGATGGACCCGTCGAGGGAGTCGAAGATGACCAGAATCGTCATCACCGCCGCGCCGGCGAACAGCCAGCCCGTCAGCCCGGTCGCCACGGCGGCGAGGATGGTTCCCACAGCCCCTATGACGGTGACTGCGTCGGCGGTGAATCCCATCGAGACCAGGCCTCGCGCCACGGGCGCGATGAGTCGTTTGAAGGGGGCTCTGAGGCGTTCGAGCACGGGACGGTCCTTTCTTCCCCCGGCCTCCCACCGGCCGTTGGGCACGCATGCATCCGATGGTCTGATGGACGGGTTCCGCCGCATTGACGGGGCCCATCCATCCGCGTCACCTGGTCGCGGCCCGGAAGTCGTCGACCGTGTTGACCTGCACGCGGTCGTGGATGGTGCGCACGATCCAGTCATGCGCCTGCGCCACAGGAATCCCGTTGAGCTGGCTGCCGTCGCGGAAGCGGAAGCTGACCGCGCCGTTGTTCGCGTCCTCTTCGCCGGCGATGATGGTGTAGGGCACCTTCGACTTCGAGGCGTTGCGAATCTTCTTGCCGAAGCGGTCGTCGGAGTCGTCGAGCTCGCAGCGTACGAGATCGTCCTCGAGACCGGCGATGAAGGTCTTCAGATGAGGGGCGAACTCATCGGCGACCGGGACGCCCGTCACCTGAACGGGGGCGAGCCATACCGGGAACGCTCCGGCATAATGCTCGAGAAGGATGGCGAAGAAGCGCTCGATGGAGCCGAACAGCGCGCGGTGGATCATCACCGGACGCTGATGCGAGCCGTCGGCCGCGATGTATTCGAGTCCGAAGCGCTCGGGCAGATTGAAGTCGAGCTGGATCGTCGACACCTGCCAGGTGCGTCCGATGGCGTCACGGGCCTGCACGGAGATCTTCGGCCCGTAGAAGGCTGCCCCGCCCGGGTCGTCCACGAGCTCGAGACCGGAGTCCCTGGCGACTTGGGCCAGCGTGTTCGTGGCCTCCTCCCAGACCTCGTCGGATCCGACGAACTTGTGCGGGTCCTTGGTGGACAGCTCGAGATAGAAGTCGTTGAGACCGAAGTCCTTGAGCAGGCCGAGGACGAAGGTGAGCAGACTGGCAAGCTCGCCCTTCATCTGCTCGCGCGTGCAGTAGATGTGCGAGTCGTCCTGGGTCAGGCCGCGCACGCGGGTGAGACCGTGCACCACGCCGCTTTTCTCGTAGCGGTACACGGTGCCGAACTCGAACAGCCGCAGCGGAAGCTCGCGGTAGGAGCGCTGGCGGGACTTGAAGATCAGGTTGTGCATGGGGCAGTTCATCGGCTTGAGGTAGTAGTCGAAGCCCTGCCTGGTGATGGTGCCGTCCTTGTCGCGCTCCTCGTCGACGCGCATGGGCGGGTACATGTTGTCCTTGTACCACTGCAGATGGCCGGAGGTCTCGTACAGGCCCCCCTTGGTGATGTGCGGGGTCTGCACGAAGCTGTAGTGGTGGCGGCGGTGCTGGTCCCTGGAGTAGTCCTCCATCGCGTTGATGACGGCGGCCCCCTTGGGATGGAAGA
Source organism: uncultured Bifidobacterium sp. (assembly GCA_937876495.1). Classification (GTDB taxonomy): domain Bacteria; phylum Actinomycetota; class Actinomycetes; order Actinomycetales; family Bifidobacteriaceae; genus Bifidobacterium. The sequence continues at coordinate 1,506 of CALEGL010000043.1, read as the reverse complement.
CGACCAGGCCCGGGCCGATCTCGTCCGGGAAGGAGAAGAGGTCCATCTCCTGGCCGAGCTTGCGGTGGTCGCGGCGGGCCGCCTCCTCCATGCGGGTCGTGTAGGCCTTGAGCGCGTCCTTCGTCGGCCATGCGGTGCCGTAGATCCGCTGGAGCATCGGGTTGTGTTCGTTGCCGCGCCAGTAGGCGGCGGCGGTGCGTTCGAGCTTGAAGGCCCTGATGTACCGGGTGTTGGGCAGATGCGGCCCGCGGCACAGGTCCTTCCAGACGACGTTGCCTTCTCGGTCGACGTTGTCGTACATGCTCAGCTCGCTGGTGCCCACCTCGGTGGAGGCCTCCGGGTCGAGAGCCGCCTCCTTGTCGCCGATGAGCTCCAGCTTGTAGGGCTGGTCCTTCTCCTCCTCGCGCGCCTCGGCTTCGGTGACCGCGCGGCGGCGGAATGACTGAGACTCGCGGATGATGCGCTGCATGCGCTTCTCGATCTGCTTCAGGTCGTCGGGCGTGAACGGACGGTCGACGTCGAAGTCGTAGTAGAAGCCGTTCTCGATGACGGGGCCGATTCCCAGCTTCGCGTCGGGCCTGATCTCCTGCACCGCCTGCGCCATGACATGCGTGGCGGAATGGCGCATGATGGCGATGCCGTCCTTGCTGTCCAATGCGATCGGTTCGACGGAGTCGCCGTCCTTCAGCGGGGTGTACAGGTCGCGGGGCTCGCCGTTGAGGCGCACGGCGATGACGTCATGGTCATCCGCGAACAGCTGCGTTCCGGTGGTGTCCGACGCCACCTCCTTCGTCGTTCCGCTGACTGTGATGGAGATGGTTTCCTCGGCCATTGTCGTCCTTTTCTATCGGGGCCCGCGGTACTAGGGTGCAGGCCTGGACTTGTTATGCAACGCCGTCACTATACGGTCGATTCACGACAAGGAACGACCCTCGTTCCGCCCAGGCATGGGCCCGCGGTCCGTCCCGGTCGACGATGCCCGAGGCCTCAGGGCAGCTCCGGGCGCCTCACGGCCCGCTCCGTCCGTTCGGACCCCGTTGACTGTGGCGACATGGCCTGCGACGTCGCCGATGACGACTCCTCCTGCGTGGTGGGCGTCACCCCGTACAGGGCGCCCAGGGATGTCCAGACCCCAGGGATGAGGGCCAGAACGCACAGGGCGATGCCAAGAACCATGAGCATGACGTTGCCGTGGAGTCCTCTGACGAGAGCGACGAACAGGAGGAAAAGCCCTAGAGCGAGAGAGACATAGGGAAGAACGGTGATGAAGGTCCCCATGATCCTGGCCTTTCATGAGGTCGGAACCTGCGCGGCGTCCCTGCCGCCCTCCACAGGGCGCACCACGAAGGAATCCGGGAGAAGGACACCCGATAACTGGAAATACTACTCCCCGCCGCCGAAGAACGGACGACATCGATTTCATCCATCGTCGCAGGGGTCTGATGACGAAGGTGGGTGATGTAGGAATCGAACCTACGACCCCTTCCGTGTGAAGGAAGTGCGCTA
>CALEGL010000042.1 GCA_937876495.1 uncultured Bifidobacterium sp. | reverse complement strand
CATCCTCGCTGCCCGGTCCCATGTCCCGTTCGATGAGATGCCATTTCTCCGAGCCCGTCCCGCGTCTATCGGGGATCGTCGTGAAGTCGTATGTCATGGGTCGGTTCTCCTTGTCCGTGTTCCGTCCGCCCGTCATCCATCTTCCGCCGTGCCTGCGTCCGTCCGACACATGGCGGTCCGGCGCCGCTCACGATGGGGCGTTCCCGTCGACGGGAACGCCGCCATCCGTGACCGGATCCGCGCCGTCCCCGCAGATCCGGGACATCCATGCGGCGATGTCCCTCGCCATGCGCACGCGCGAGTTGCACAGCCCGTGCTCGGTGGGATACAGGACCAGCCGATGGTCGCCGTGGGCGCGTCCCTGGGACTCCGCCTCGGCGTCACCGGCCCGAAGCCTGCGCCACAGCGGCATCAGCATCTCGTCGACCGGAGCCACGTCGTCCAGCGTGCCTCCGATGAGCAGCAGGTTGCGTCCGACGAGCTCGTCGGCGTGCGCCTCGAAGTCGGTCCGCGGCCAGAGTCTGCGCGCATCCTCGAGGATGGAGTAGGGACCTTCCACGCGAAGCACGCGACCCTCCCCCGCGATGGCCTCGCGCAGCAGGTCCTCGCGGCCGGAGCGGAAGACGCGGGAGACGTCGAAGGGCGTCATCAGCACCGTGCCCCGAACCCGGTCGGGCAGACGCGTGGCGGTCAGCGCCGTCTGCCCGCCCATGCTCTGCCCGGCGAGGAACAGACGGTCCGGATCCACGTCGTATCGCGCGACGCCCTCCTCGAGGGCCCAGTTCGCGAGCGCCACGGCGTCCTCGATGCAGTGCGAGTACGAGTAGAACCCCTCGCTGCCCCAGGCGCCGCGGTGGAAGACGCGCAGCACGACGCAGCCGGTGCGCTGCAGCGCGAAGGCGAGGTCGTCGTTGTTGAGCACGCCCGGGAAGCCGTGGAAGAGGCATATGCAGGGACGGGGTCCGGTGAAGGAGCCGTCCGGGCGGTAGACCTCGCCGTAGACGTGGCTGGAGTCGACGACGAGGTCGAGCAGCTCGTAGGAGGCGACGGGGGACATGCTCCCGGACCGTTCCTCCGGCGCCTCCGGGTCCTCGACGACCCGTTCGGGACGCATATGCGCCATTGGCATGACGGGCATGGCTCCTCCTTACGGCGTGAAGCCTATCGAGGAGAGGTCACAGGGAGGTGACGGTGATTCTCCCGCCGGCGAGCCGCAGGTCGAGGTCGATGCCGAGGCGCGAGACGACGTCCTCGTCATGGCTCACGAGAAGCAGAGCCCCGTGGTACCCGTTCATCGCCTCGACGAAGCGGTCCACGCTCGGACGGTCGAGGTTGTTGGTGGGCTCGTCGAGGATGAGCAGCTGCGCTGGGGGATCGGAGAACAGCAGTCGTCCCAGGGCGACGCGGAACCTCTCCCCTCCGGACAGCTCTGCCGCCGGCCGCAGGGCCGTGTCGCCGCGGATGAGCAGACGCGCCAGACGCTGGCGGATCTCGCCCTCCGGCACGTCGGGGGCGACGAGCCTGACGTTATGCACGGCGTCAAGGTTGTCGTCAAGTCCAGCACCGTCCAGACCGATCCGCTGGGGAAGATAACCGACCCGGTCGGTGAAAAGGCGGCCGCGCACCAATGACGATGCGTCAGCCGATGCGGAACCCGACGGAACGGAGCCCGACATCGTCCGCAGCAGCCGCTCGATCAGCGTGGTCTTCCCCGCCCCACCGAGACCGGACAGACGCACCCTCCGCGGACCCTCGATGATGACGTGCGAGTCCCTTCCCCAGTCGATTTCCAGGATCCGCCTGCCGGAGGGGACCACGGTGTCCGGCAGGTCCACCTCGATGCGATCGTCGTCGCGGATACGGCTCTGCGCCTTGCCCAGGACCCGCCGGGCGGCGGCGAGGAGCTCCTCGGCCATGCCGCGGTCGCGGGAGGAGCTGGCCTCGGCCCGGTCACGCCTGGCGTCCTGCGCGAGCTTGCCGATGCCCTTGCCGACCGCGCGACGCCGCCCCTGCGCCAGACTGGTGTCATGCGTCTTCATGACGGCGCTTCTGAGGCGCTTCGCCTCGCGCAGCCGGGCCTCGGCGGAAGCCTGCGCCCGAAGCGCCTCCCCCTGCTCCACCTCGACGGCGTGGCGCCACTGCGAGTATCCGCCACGGACCATCCCCAGCCGATGGTCCCGCAGCTCCGCGGTGGCGTCCATGAGCTCGAGCAGACCGACGTCATGGCTGACGACGACCACCGCGCCCTGCCAGGACCGGATCATGTCGAGCACCCGGCCGCGCATCACCGCGTCAAGGTTGTTGGTCGGCTCGTCCAGCAGGGTCACGGGGCACCGGCGCAGCCGGCATCCGGCGATGGCGACGAGCATCGCCTCCCCGCCGGACAGACTCGTGGCTTCACGGTCGATGGTCACGTCGGCAAGTCCTCCGCCGACGTCGGCGAGCCCTGCCAGCATCCGGGCGGCACGGTCCTCGACGTCCCAGTCGGAGCCGACGGCGTCGAACAGGGCCGGGTCGGTCTTCCCCCGTTCGATGGCCCTCAGGGCCCGGATCGCGTCCCCCACGCCGAGCAGGTCCGCCACCGTCCGGTCTCTGGACAGCGCGATGGTCTGCGGAAGATAGGCGACGGACTCCTGCACGGTCACGGCGCCCGACGTGGGCGTGAGCTCGCCGGCGATGAGCCGCAGCAACGTGGTCTTCCCCGCGCCGTTGAGTCCGACGAGGCCCGTGCGCCCGGCGCCGAACACGCCGGTGACGCCGTCGAGCACCGGAGTGCCGTCCGGCCAGGAGAATGACAGATGATTGACGACGATGACGCCGTCGACGGATGACATGCCCATGAAAGCCCCCACGCGTTATGGCCGGAACCCGGCCTTCCGACGCGTCGGCAATCACCGACGCGACCTACCTGCGCGTCACCTGGAGCATTCCTGATCCGCCTTCGTGAGAGTCCCCGCCCCGCCTGTCACGCGGGACCTGACACTGGACACCGTAGCACGGCGTCGGATGGCCAGGAGCGTGACCTTCCATGACGACGCCTGCAATCCGAGCGATTCGGCGGCATGACGGCTAGGCTGGAGGGGTGACAACAAGCGCATCATCATCCGCGGCATCCGTGGAA
>CALEGL010000041.1 GCA_937876495.1 uncultured Bifidobacterium sp. | reverse complement strand
CCCGCGGCATGGTCGGGCATGACGTGCCGCGCACCCATGAGGGCGTCATGCGGGCCGTGCTCGAGCTCGTCACCGCCGATCTCGCCGAACGACGGGCCGCGGACCCCTCGCTTGTCGCCATCCTCATTGCCCATGCCGTCGTCACCGGCGCCATTCCCTCCGACTCCGAACGCACGCTCGCCGTGGGCGGGGTCGACGGCGTCCCCGCCGGCCTCTTCTCCCGCAGCGGCCTCGACTATCTCGCCCTCGGCCATCTGCATCGCCCGCAGAAGGTCGTCATTCCCGATCTTTCGGACGACGACTCCGCCTTCCATCTCGATCGCACGCCGACGGCCCGCTACAGCGGCTCCCTGCTCGCCTACTCCTTCTCCGAACGCCGTGCGACGCCCATTGAAGGCAACGGCAAAAGCGTCGTGCTGTTCGACGTCGACGGCGGCCGTGTGCATGACGTGCGCACAGTTGCGGTCGAGTCCGGCGAACCCGCCCTGGCGCAGATCGAAGGAACCGTCGACGAGGTGCTCGGACCCGAGGCCGATGGACACGCCGATCAGTGGGTGTCGGTCATCGTGCACGCCCCCGAGTTCCCGCGCGGCGTCTACCGGCGGATCGACGCCCGATATCCACATGCCCTCGAAAAGCGGTTCGTCATCGACTCGCATGACGCCGGCCGCACCCGGCGCATGGCCGACCTTTCGGCCGCGCGGGACGAGATGGAGGTGCTCGGCGGCTTCGTCCGCTTCATGCTCGGACGCGACGCGACGGAGGAGGAGCGCCGCGTGCTCGCGGACTCCGTCGCCGACGTGAGGAAGGAGTCGGACCGATGAAGCTCATCGCTCTGAGGTTCCAGGGCGTCGGACCGTACCGCGGCGAGTTCGCCGTCGACTTCGCCGCTCTGTCGGCCAGACATATGTTCCTCATCGACGGGGAGACCGGCGCCGGCAAGACCACCATCCTCGACTGCATCACCTTCGCGCTCTATGGCAGCATCTCCGGCAACTCCGACGGCCGCGGCGTCGGCGACCGCGACCGCATCCGCTCGCGCTTTCTCAGCGACAGTCCGGAGGAGACCTACGTCGACCTCATCTTCCGGATCGGCGACGACTATTACGAGATTCTGCGCAAACCCGACTACGACCGGCCGAAAAGACGCGGCGAGGGCACCACCCACAACCCGGCCTCGGCGAGGATGCTGCATCTCGACGAGGGGTTCGGCGCGCTCGCCGACGAGTCGCGGGCGGCGGCGATGCAGGGCGTTTTCGCCGGCGAAGGGTCGGAGAGCGAGTCCGGCGGCGACGGAGACGGTGATGAAACAGGCTCGACCGGTGGCCGCAATGCCGGACGTTCCGCCGCGGAACGCTACTTCACCTACGCGCAGGAGCCCGGCCACGCCACCGTCGTGACGACCAGCGTGCGGGAGGTCACCGCCGAGGTCGAGCGTCTGCTCGGACTCGACCGCGGCCAGTTCTCCAAGACGGTGATCCTCGCCCAGGGCCGCTTCGCCGAGTTCCTGCGGATGAAGCCCGAGGACCGCACCGGACTCGTGCGCGACCTCTTCTCCGCCGGGGAGTACGAGGACATCCAGAGGCGTCTGGAGGAGCGCAGGCAGGAGGGAGCCAGAAAGGTCGACGACCTGCGCTCGCGGCTGCGCGATGCGGCCGGACAGGCCATGAGGAACGCCGGGGCCATCCTCGCGGAGCTGGGGAGCGACGGGGATTGCACCGATGCCGCCGTATCCTCTGCCGCCGTATTCGCGGAGCCCGTGGGTTCCGAGTCCGGAAATACGGGTTCCGCGGGATCCGGGGCCGAGGGCTCCCAGGCGGGAGATCCGGAATCCGCCGGCCACGCCTCGCCGGCCTTCTGGGGGCTGGATGACGCCGGAGACGTCGATGAGGCGCATCACGAGCCCGCGAGGCCCGCCGACGTCGTCGCCACCGCCGTCGCCGCCGTGGCCGAGGACTCCCGACGGCTCGTCTCGGGTCGTCGGACGAACGCCGAGGATCTGGACGCCGCATGGTCCGATCTGCGGAACCGCCAGACGCGTCTGACCGCGCTCGTCGATGCGGCTAAGGCGAAGCGCGACGCCGCGCAGAAGGCCGAACGGGTCCATGCGCTGGACGCCGACATCGCCGGGGACGAACAGGCCTGCCGGGACGCCGAGCGGGCGCGTCCCGTCGCCGAGGCGCATGGCCGCGAGGAGACCGATAGGCATCAGCTGGACGATCTCACCGGACGTCTGCAGCATGCGCGCAAGCGCCTGGACGAATTCGAATCCGCCGAGGAGCTGGATCGTCTCATCGCCGAGGCCGTGACCGCCGCCGCGGGGGAGGAGACCGCCAGGAAGGCGCGGGAGGTCGCTGAAGGGCATGCCGCGCTGCTCGACCGGGTCACCAAGGCCCGAAGGACCCATCAGAAGGCGCAGAACGATCATGACACCGCCGAGAAGGCCGTCGCCGATGCCGAGAAGGCGCGGAAGGCCCTTCCCGATGCGGTGGACATCGACAGGCGGCGTGAGGACCTGACCCGTCGGATCGCCGACCGCGACCATCTCCAGGAGCGCCTCGACCAGGCGAAGCAGATTCTGCGGCATGCGCGGAAGCGGGATGAGGTGGCGAAAAAGGTCGTCGAACTGGAGAAGTCCGCGGCGGATGCGGCCGAGGCCCGTCGCTTGGCCGACGAGACGTACGAGCAGGCCCGGCGGCGCTTCGACGAAGCCGGTGCGTCCCGTCTTGCCGCCACGCTGGAGGACGGCCGGCCCTGCCCGGTGTGCGGGAGCCTGGAGCATCCCCATCCGGCGACCAGCGACGAGGACGCCCCCGGCAAGCCGCGGCTCGCATCCCTCAAACGACGTGCCGCCGATGCGCTTGCCGCATGGGAGAAGGCGCAGACCGACCTGTCGACGGCGAAGGCGACGCTCGCCGCCGAAACCGCCGCCTGCGAGGGGCTGTCCGTCGAGGACGCCGGAACGGCCGCGGACGCCCTGACGGCGCAGATCGACGCCGCGGGCGACCTGGACGGCCGCTTGTCCGACTGCAAGGACCAGGCCGTGGCCATCGCCAAGGCCGACAAGGCCGTCCAGGACGCGCGGACGCATCTGGCCGAGTCCGACGCCCGTCTCGACGCCGCCAGGCAGTCGATGGATGCCGCCGTCGCCGCAGCCGAAGGCATCACCGCCGACGGCGTCGCCACGGAGCGCAGGGACGCAGAGGAGAACCTGAAGACGGCGCGCGAGCAGGCCGGTCGTGCCGAGACGCTTAAGGCGCGCAGGGCGAAGCGCGACGAGTTCGCCAAGGAGAAGGAGCGTCTGCAGGCGACGCGGGAGGAAGTCGCCAAGCGTGTGGACGCGGATGCGCGCGACACCTCCGACGCCTTGGAATCCAGCGGTTTCGCCGACCTGGACGCCGCCCTTGCGGCCGTTCTGGACGCTGCACAGATCGAGAAGCGTCGTCGGGGCATCGACGCGCATCGGCGGGAGGCCGCCGCGGCTGACGCTGCCGTGGAGACCGCAGGCCGGACGCTGGAGAAACGTCGGGCGGACCTGGATTCCGGGGATGCAGCCGTCGTGGCCGGCCTCGTCGCCGCGCAGGGTGTCGCGGAGGGCGCGGTGCAGGGAGCGGTGGAGGGTACGGAATCTGATGCCGGCTCGACCGCTGGCGACGGGACACTCGCCGGCGACGGGACACCCATCGACGACGACGCCCTCGCCCTGCTCGACCTGACACCGTTCGACGACCGGGTCGTCGACGCGCAGGCGAAGCGGGACCTCGCCCTACGGGCGCTGGAGACCGCCGAGGGGCTCGAAAGGCAGCGCGAGGAGTGCGGACGCCGGGCCACGGAGGCGGCTGCGGCATTCAGCACGGGCATGGCCGCCTTCCTGCCGGTGAGGGATATGGCCCTGCTCGCCTCCGGGAGCACGCCCAACGCCGAGGGGCAGAAGATCACCCTGGTCACCTATGCGGTCACCGAACGCTTCCGCGACGTGCTCGACAGGGCCAATGACCTGCTGCGTGACATCCATGACGGCGTGTACGAGCTGCGGCTCGGCGACCACGAGGGCCGCGCCGGCGGGCGGACGGGTCTGCCCATCGAGGTGTACGACCGGCGCAGCGACACGACCTGCGAGCCGGCCACGCTGTCCGGAGGGGAGACGTTCTTCGTCTCCCTGGCGCTGGCCCTGGCGCTCGCCGACGTCATCCGCGCCGAGGCGGGAGGAACGGCGATGGACACGCTGTTCGTCGACGAGGGCTTCGGCTCTCTGTCGCAGGATTATCTCGACGAGGTCATGGAGGTGCTGCGCGGCATCGCGAGAACGCGAGACGTGGGCATCATCTCGCACGTCGGACAGCTGCGCGAGCAGATCGGCCCGCGCATCTCCGTCAGCCGCGTGCGCGAGGACGCCGAAAGCCGGCTCGAGGTGGTGCTGTAGGACTCACTCGCCGGGGTATCGCAGCCCCCATTCGCCGCGGATGCGGTCCATCAGCCCCATCATGCGCAACGTGTCCGCATGGGGCATCTCGGGGCATTCGCTCCGGCCTTCGAGCACGGCGTGCGCGGCGGCGGCCACCTCATACTCGTAGCCGGTGAGCTGCGGCGGCACGTCATGGTGGGCGATGGGCCGATGGTCGCGGCCGAACACGTCCACGGACTCCACGTTGTTGATGTTGCGGCACAGCACGTAACCCTCGGTGCCCCAGACGGCCCCCGTGCGGTCCGACAGGGCGACCATCGAGCTGGTCGCCGACGCCATCGTGCCATCCTCATACCACAGGGTCGTCGCGTTCTGCGCGTCCACCCCGGTGCTCCACGGACTCATGGAGGTGTCGATGCGGGCGATGGGACGCGACCCCAGCACCATGTCGATGAAGTTCAGCGCGTACACGCCCACGTCGAGCAACGCGCCTCCGGCCAGCGCCGGGTCGACGATGCGCGCCTTGTGGGTGGTGGGGTAGCCGAGATTCGCGGTGACGGCCTTCACCTCGCCGATGACGCCCGAGGCGAGGACCTCGTCGATGATTCGCCGCGAGGGCATGAAGCGCGTCCAGATCGCCTCCACGCAGGCCAGATGCGAGGATTCGGACAGATTGATGACCTTCTGCGCCTGGCCGGCGTTGACGGTGAACGCCTTCTCGACGAGCACGCCCTTGCCGGCCCGTAGGCACATGAGCGCCTGCTCGGCGTGCAGGCTGTGCGGGGTGGCGATGTACACGAGGTCCACCGTCGGGTCGGCCACCAGCTCCTCGTAGGAGCCGAAGGAGATGGGGATGCCATGCCTGGCGGCGAAGTCGTGCGCCCGCCCGGCGTCGCGTGCGGCCACCGCGTAGGGGCGGACGAGCGCGGAGTAGCGCGGGTCGGCGGCCATGGCGGTGAGCGTGGCGGCCATGGACTCGGCGAGGCGGCCGGCGCCGAGGATCGCCACCGACACGGGGTGCGAGGGTGCGCCCGTGGCCGTGGCCGTGGCCGTGGACGCGGCGGTTGTCGGCTTCACGGGGGCCGAGGTTGTCGTTTCGGGGACGGTCGACGACGATGTCATGTCATCCTCCAAGGACTGGGAGCGTCGATATGCCTGACGTCATCAT
>CALEGL010000040.1 GCA_937876495.1 uncultured Bifidobacterium sp. | reverse complement strand
GGACCGTGTTCGCGGCGGTACACCCGTTCGAGCGCGTGGTGTTCCAGGGCAGGCCGAACACCGCGGCCGGCATAGCGCTGATGGGCACCGGCGTCCGGTGTACGTACGGGGCCGGGGGCTTGGACTCGGTTAGGGCGAATGAGGGACGCGGCAACATCTACTTCACCTGGCCCTTCATCAAGGTGGCCCTCGTCCTCAACTACTTCGGACAGGGCGCCTGGATGCTGCGCAACCAGAACAACAAGGCCCTGGCCGACGTCGACGCCCTCAATCCCTTCTTCCAGATGATGAACCCCGACGTGCGCTACTTCGCGGTCGCGCTGTCCGTGACGGCCGGCATCATCGCCTCCCAGGCGCTGATCACCGGGGCGTTCACCATGGTCTCCGAGGCCACCGGTCTCAACTGGATGCCTCATCTGCAGGTGCGCTATCCGGCCCGCACCCGTGGCCAGCTGTACATCCCCGTCGTCAATGGGGTGCTGTGCGCGGCGACGCTGCTCGTGCTCGCCCTGTTCAAGGATTCGGAGCACATCTCCGCGGCCTATGGTCTGGCGCTCACCATCACGATGATTGCCACCACCGTGCTGCAAGCCGTGCACATGTGGTACCACCGGCGTCGTCTGGGCGCGGTGGTGTTCACGCTGGTGTTCCTGTCCATCCAGATCATGTTCTTCATCGCCTCGATGGCGAAGTTCCTGCACGGCGGCTGGTTCACCATGCTGCTCACCGTGGCGATCCTCGTCATCATGGTGACGTGGAACGACGGCACGAAGATCGAGCGCTCGCAGCGCCGGCACATGCGGCCCAAGGACTTCCTTCCCGCGCTGGAGAAGCTTCACGGCGACTTCCGCATCACCTACTTCGCCGACAACATCGTCTATCTGACCTCCGATTGGGAGATGAAGCGCCTCGACACGGACATCTTCTTCTCCATCTTCGCCGACCATCCCAAGCGCGCCCGCGCCTGGTGGGCCGTGTCCGTGCAGACGACCGACGAGCCGTTCACCCGCGAGTACTCCGTCGAGGACTTCGGAACGGACTACCTGTTCCGGGTGCGCATCCGGCTGGGGTTCAAGGTCTCCCAGTCCATCCCGGCCTACATCCACCAGATCATGCATGACCTGTCGAAGACGGGCGAGCTGCCGCGGCAGAGCTACGTCTACCCGAAGGTGGACGCGGACCCCGGCATCGGCACCATCCGCTACGTGCTCGTCCACAAGGCCCTCATGCCCGAATCCAACATCTCCGCCCGTGGCGCGCTCTCCCTGCAGGTCAAGTACGCCATCCGCCATGTGGCTGGCTCCCCGGTCAAGTGGTTCGGCCTGGCGCCCTACAACCCGCTGATCGAGATCCAGCCGCTGTTCGTCTCCACGCGCAGGCCTCCGAGGCTCAAGCGGGAGCCTCTGCGCCCCCGGTCCATCGAGTCCGGGGATGCGGGGTCCCCCGTCGCCGTCGTGCGCGGGGCGGATCCGGCGACCGGCGCGAAAACCGGTGCCGTCCCGTCCGTTCCGTCATCCGTCGCGCGCGAGAGCGAGGAAGCGGAGGAATCCGGCCATGTCATCGAGGTGCCGCGGACGAAACGCGCCGGCGGCGATGGGAATGCGGCGGAGTCCCGCCCGGGACGGGACGACGCGCCCACGGAACGGATCACCGATATCGACAAGGCCTTCGACCCCGAGAAGACGGTGGTGTTTCATCGGATTGAGGTTCCCGCGAAGGACAAGGGGAACGCCAACGGATCCGTCGATGGGGACTCGAAGGCGTCGCGTGGGGGCGATGACATCGAGGATCTTGATGAGAACGGCCTGCCGCCGTCCCGCCGCGGTAGGACGATTCGCGGTCGCCGACACAGCTGACGGCCGTCGTCCCGTTGCATCCGCGGCGTTCGATTCGTCGTGGATGCATTCCCGCATCCGGCCCTGAAAGGAACCCTCGGACGGCACCCCGTTTTTCCTGATGTCATCCGCCGTGCCCCCGTTCGCTCCGGGCCGCGTGAATGGGCGATACAGTGGGTCGGTATGTGCAGACTTCTCGGATATGCCACCGACGGGCGCAATCTCAGTCTCAGGGAGGTCCTCGGCGAACGTGTCGCCGGGGAGTTCCATGACATGGGCGAGATCCACAATGACGGCTGGGGCGTGTCCATGCTGGCCGCGCCTCGCCGCGCGCCGGGTCGACGTGACGGCGGCGAGGCCGCTCCCGAAACGGAGGAACGGCTGTACCGCTCCACCGATGCCGCCGTGGATGATCCCGCCTTCGCCGGTCTTTCCGACGTCCCCGCCCGATCCGCCCTTTGGCATCTTCGGCTGGCAAGCTCCCATCTACCGCTTATCCTCGAGAACCAGCAGCCCTTCGCGACCAGCGGTCTGAGCTTCATGCACAACGGCGACATCTCCGATGACGAGGATCGCAACATCGTCACCAACCGCGACTATCCCGTGGACCGCTCCGTGCTGCTGTCCACCGGTGGCAAAAGCGATTCGGCCGTCTTCTTCGCCGTGGTCCTCGAATACGTCGGATTCGGCTTTGCGCTTGATGAGGCCGTCGCGCAGGCGGTGCGCGAACTGCGACGGACGTATCCGAAGTCCAGCTACAACTGCATGCTGCTCAGCCATGACCAGCTCATCATGCTTCGGGCCTCCGGACGCCATGAGAACCCCGAAAGGATCGTTGAACTCTATGACTCCTATGGGCGTGGCGACCAGGTCCTCGACTACCGCGTGGTGCGCTACAGGCCCATCGTCGACGAGGGCGAGCGGGCCGGCGTCGTGGTGGCGAGCTCCGGATTCCCGCAGCCGGAGGAGGAGGGCTGGCGCGAGCTGGAGAACGACCATATGCTCGTCGCCTCGAACCGCACGGGCCGTTTCCACGTGCGGGCGCTGTAGAGGGTGACGGCTTGGTTTCCGGGTTCTTCCGGTTTTCGGGTCTTTCCGGTTGTCGGCAGTTCCCGTTCCGGAGCAGTTGCCGTGCGATTTTCCTTCACCGCGTCTGTTTCTCGTCCGGCGTCGGTTTTTCCGATGCCGTTTTTCCGATGGCCGGTTCCCGTCCCGTTTCCGTTCCTAGAATGGGGGCATGACCGGAATCATCCCCACCGTCGACCAGGTGGACGAGCTGCATCGCCGCATCTGCCCCTCCCAGGCCGCCTGGGACCTCATCCACACCCATTGCGTCATCGTCGCCACCCTCGCCCGTCAGCTGGCTCGTCGGCGCAACGCCCTGTTCATGAGACGCTGCACGCTTCCCGACGACGCCCCGGAACGGGGAGGGCGTCCGGAGAGCAGGTTCCTCGTCCCTCCGACCGGAGGCGTCACGGGAGGCACGATTCCTCCCCGGCTCATCGATGAGCATCTCGTCGTCATCGGCGGTCTGCTCCATGACATCGGCACGTATCGCGTCCTCGCCTCGGATGGTTCCGACGGCGAACAGCTGCGATTCGATGGTCCGCGCTACATCCGCCATGGGCTGCTGGGCTACGAGTACCTGCTCGAACAGGGCGTGGACGAGTCCGTCGCCGAGTTCGCGCGCAACCATACGGGCGTGGGGCTGACGAAGGAGCGCGTCGAGGCTCAGGGTCTCGCTCTGCCGCCCGCCGACTACGTGCCGGTGAACCTCGAGCAGGAGACCGTCATGGTGGCCGACAAGTATCACAGCAAGTCGGTTCCGCCGCGCTTCCTCACGGCCGAGGCGTATGCGCGCAAGGCCGCGCGCTTCGGCGAGGACAACCGTCGTCAGTGGCTGGATCTGGTGGCGGCGTACGGCGAACCCGACGTCGACGCCATGGCGCGCCGCTACGACATGACGCTGAACCGGTAGCCGCGTCGCCCGGTCGCAGCGGCTTCGGAGACGGCCTCAGGACAGCTCGACGACCTGCTCGGTGCGGTCCAGGACGTCGTCCTTCGAGGAGACGACGAGGATGCAGCGCCTGGGATCGCCATGCGCCAGATTCGCGAGGATGGACAGCACGGTCGAGGCTTCGTCGTCATCCAGCCCGTGGGTGGGTTCGTCCAGGACGAGCACCTCGGCCTCGCAGCTGATGGCCCGGGCGATGGAGGCCAGCCTGCGGTCCAGCGGCGCAAGTGAGCGGACGGGGACCGTCATCGGATCGGCCGCGGTGATGGGGGCTGCATCGGCGCCCGTCTCGTCAGTGGGCGTGCTGGTGCCGTCGTCGGGCGTGTCTTCGGAGTCCTTCGCACCCTTCCCGAACCCCACCTGGCCGAGCAGCTCGCGGGCAAGCGCCGGCTTGGGCTTGAGAAAGGTGCGGTTGGAGGCGTCCATGGCGTAGACGATGTTGTCCACGGCGGTCAGGTCATCACGAAGGTCGAAATCCTGCGGGACGACGCCGATGCGGTGGCCTCGCGTCTCGGCTGCGTCAAGTTCGAGCAGATCGGCGCTGCGGGAGGTCACCGAGCCTTCGGCTGGCCTGATGAGACCGCTGGCGAGGGCCAGAAAGTCCCGGCGCTGTTCCGGGTCCTCGTCCTCCGCGGTCACGCCGTACACCGTGCCTGCGTAGAACGACAGGCTCACTTCGTCCAGAGGGCGTCTGCCGGTCTTCCGGTTCACGACGGTGGCTCCGTGCAGGGCGAAGGTGGGGTAGGAGCGCAGCAGGATGTCGTCCTCGGCGGGCATCCTCCGGCGCTCGGCGCGGATCTCATGGTCGACGATTTCGGTGGCTTCGGTCTCCTCGTCGGCCTGTGATGTGGCACCGGCCGACGAGGCTTCGGAGATTCCGGAGGTCGTCGGGGTATTCTCTTCGGCTTCCGCGGAATCCTGCCGCGATGCGACCGTCGGAGTGGCCGCCGCTACAGCGGTTTCTGCAGGGTTGTTGCGTTCCCCATCAGGGGATTCCGTGGCGGAATCTTCCGTGGCAGAGTCGCCGCCATCGCCGGAGTCCGTCATGGAATCGGTGGTCCGCGTCTCGCCGGCGGCAGTGCCTGCTGACGCGCTGACGGCGTCGTTGCCGCTTTCCGCCTCGTCGTCGGAGACGTCGTCTCCTGCGGCGGCGTCAACGGCATCGGTTCCGGTGTCAGCGTCGGTCGTGCCTTCCGGGGCGGCCGACGTGTCCATGACGTCATCGTCGTCCTCGAAGACGATTCGGAACGTCATCTCGGTCTTGTCCTCGCCTTTGTTCCGGAATCCGTCCTGGGAGGGTTCCTTCGACGAATCATCGTCCTTGTCGTGGGCGCTTTTCCCGGTGCCGTTCTTCTCCGTGTCGCTCATCGCGTGTCCTTCCCGTCGGCGTCGTCGGAATCATCGTCATCGGCGTCGGTCCCGGCGTCCGGTCCGCCCGACCCGGTCGTCGACGCTGTCGTCTCCGCGGTTTCGATCATGTCCGCGTTCTCGTCCGAGGCCACGGGCTGCAGCGCCTCTTCGGATGCCGTGACGAACAGCCCCGCCTTGCGGAAAGCCACCACCCGGCCCATGGCGATGAACGACAGCGCCAGGCAGGCCGCGAATCCATAGCCGATCATGCTCCACACCAGTCTGGCTCCCACCGGAGTGGAGTTCCCCGTCAGTGCGTGACCGAGGGGACCGGAGCCGAAGCCTCCGGCGAACATCCCCAGCGTCAGACCGACGAGAGTGGGCAGCAGAACCTCGATCATGAACTGCCAGGCGATGCGGCCGCGAGACGCGCCGACGACCATGGCGACGCCGATCTCGTTCCGTCGACGCCGCAGTCCCAGAACCACGAGGACGACCAGGAGGACGCCGCCGGCCGCCCAGACGACGATCCGCAGCACGCGCAGCACGTTCGCCAGCGACGTCAGGGGCGCAATCTTCTCCTCATAGGCCGTCAGCGACGGTGAGGACACCTCGTACTTCGACGGCAGCTTGGCCTTCTTCACCGTCTTGACGAACTTGTTGTAGGCCTTGAGGCTGGTGAGCTTGAAGGTGATGTTGAGGTCGGGGATCGCCCAGCCCTTGCCGCTTGAGGTGTCCAGTCCGTTGATGGCGAAGGTGTAGTAGGCCGTGTAGATCGCGTTGTCGCGGTTGTCCTTGGCGAGTTTGGCGTCGCTGCCTTTGCCGGCCGCGGCCGTGGAGACGTATTCGTAGATGCCGCGGATCTTGAGGGTGTAGGTCTTGGATGCGTTCGTGGGATTGGCGACCTTGATGGTGTCGCCGACCTTGAGGCCGTTCTTCTTTGCCAGGGCCTTCGAGATCAGCACGCTGGATTTGTCGGTGCCGGTGTAGTTCAGATGCTTGCCGGAGACGAGCCGGAACCGGCCGATGTCGCTGGCCTGGGCGGCCTGGAGGGTGTAGAAGCTGCGCCAGGTGAGCTGGCCTCCGGTCTTGTCGGCTGATGCGTCGGAGGCTCCGCCGATCGCTTTGAGCGACGAGGTCTGTCGCACGGGGACGGTCTCGCTGAAGGTGTACGAGAAGCTGATGTTCGCCTTCTGCACGGCGGAGGCGTAGGTGGTGTAGTCCTCCCACGACAGATGGTTCTTCGTCCAGTTCGGATCAGCGCCGTTGCGTTTGGCCATGGTTGCGGCCGTAGGCCGGATCACGGCCGTGGGCTCCTGCGAGTCGTATGTCGATCCCGTGGCCGTGTCGTCGGCGGAGATGACGGCCGTGGACAGGATCGTGGTGCCGACGACGACCATCGCCGTCACGACGATGATCCCCGTGCGCCATCCATGGCGCGTCAGTGTTGCCCATGCGTTCTTGAGAACGAACATGCGGTGCCTTTCCCGTCTCGAAGCCTCCCGGCACGGCTTTGCGGTCGGGCATGACGAACTGTGTCCTGTCCATGTTATCTTGCACGTCTCTGACATGCCCCTCCACGGAAGCTGAAAGGGGGCTGGGAACGATGCCGTCGTCGTCGCCTGATGGCGCGGATGACGGGCGGATGCGTGTGGGTCTCCCCTCCTAGGGGATTGCCGGCGTGCCCGCGGGGACGGCGAGGGGGCCGTTGCGTGCGGGGCCATGTTTCGGATGTTACGGGGTGTCGGACTTATGACCCTACTAAACTTCGACCGCTAGAACATGAAAGTTCGCCCCATCGACGTTGGGTCCCGTGGACGCCGGACGAGGGATGGCAGGCAGAGGCGAGACGACGACGGAGATGGATGGAATGGAAGAGTCGGAAGGCATCATGACCGGAGCCCGGATGAAGTATCCCGCGAGGAAGCGCAAGCCGCTGATCACGACGGCCAACGGGCTGTCGCTGGAGGAGATCAACTCCACGATCCACGTGCCCACCGCGCGGCACGGATTCTGGCGCAACCTGGCCGCCTTCTCCGGCCCTGGCGCCCTCGTCGCCGTGGGATACATGGACCCCGGCAACTGGATCACCTCCATCGGCGGCGGCGCCCGGTACGGCTATCTGCTCATGTCCGTCATCCTGCTCTCCAGCCTCATCGCCATGATGCTGCAGTACATGGCCGCCAAGCTCGGCATCGTCACCGGCCTCGACCTCGCCCAGGCGACGCGTGCCCATACCGGCAGGAGGCTCGGCATCGTCCTGTGGATCAGCACGGAGCTGGCCATCATGGCCACCGACATCGCCGAGGTCATCGGCGGAGCCATCGCGCTGAAGCTGCTGTTCGGCATTCCTCTGGCGCTCGGCGTGGGGCTGA
>CALEGL010000039.1 GCA_937876495.1 uncultured Bifidobacterium sp. | reverse complement strand
CGTGAGGACGGTGACGCCGACCGCGATCGGATCATGCAGGGCTTCCTCGACGAGGCGCGGCCGGCGATGGACCCGCGGGCCGTGGTGCGCGGCGACCATTGGCGCATCGGCGTGCTCACCGACTCCCTGCTGCGACTGGAATGGTCGGATGACGGCGTCTTCGAGGACGGCGTCACTCAGGTCGTCATCAACCGGGACTTCGCGCCCGTCCCCGACTTCACCGTATCCGAACGCGACGGCATGCTCGTGCTCGACACCGCGCATCTGCATCTCGTCTACGACCGCGGCCCCTTCAGCCGCGAGGGGCTGAGCGTCGAGGTCAACGGCGTGGCCACGCATCGCAACACCTGGCGGTACGGGGAGGACGGCTCCCACGGCAATCTCGGCGGAACCGCGCGCACGCTGGACGAGGCCGACGGGCCCATTCCGCTGTCCCCGGGCGTGGTCTCGCGGGACGGGTGGGCGGTGCTCGACGATTCGACGTCGAACGTCATCGACGTCGAGCCCGTCGTCGACGGTGCTCCGAACCCCTTCGGGGCGTGGATCCGGCCGCGGGCGCACCACGGCCTCGACCTGTACGTCTTCGGCTACGGGCACCGCTACGTCGACGCAGTGAGGGACTTCTGCAGGCTCACCGGCCCCTCGCCCGTGCTCCCGCGCTGGGCGCTGGGGAACTGGTGGAGCCGCTACCATCCCTATGCTCAGGACGAATACCTGGGCCTGATGGACCGCTTCTCCCGCGAGGGCATCCCCTTCACCACCGCCGTGCTTGACATGGACTGGCATCTGGTGGACGTGGATCCGAGCCTTGGGTTCGGCTGGACGGGATACACGTGGAACGAGCGCCTGTTCCCCGACCATAGGGCCTTCCTGCGGGCCTTGCACGACCGCGGGCTGAAGGTCACGCTTAACGTCCACCCGCGCGACGGAATCCGCGCGTATGAGAAGGAGTACCCGGCGGTCGCCCGGGACATGGGGCTTGACCCGGAGTCGAAACGGCCGGTGGAGTTCGACGCCGCCGGCCCGCGATTCGCGGCGGCCTACCTGGACATGCATCACCGGCTCGAGGCCGAAGGCGTCGACTTCTGGTGGATCGACTGGCAGCAGGGCGGCGTGAGCCGGCAGCCGGGGCTCGACCCGCTGTGGATGCTCAACCATCTGCACTACCGCGACTCCGCGCATGACGGTCACTGGCCCATGACGTTCTCGCGGTATGCGGGACCAGGCTCCCAGCGCTATCCCATCGGGTTCTCGGGGGACACCGTCATCTCCTGGGCGTCGCTGGCCTTCCAGCCGTACTTCACCGCCACGGCCTCGAACGTGGGCTACGGATGGTGGAGCCATGACATCGGCGGGCATATGCTGGGCCGCCGAGACGGGCAGCTCGAGGCGCGCTGGTATCAGTTCGGCGTCCTCAGCCCGATCAGCCGGCTGCATTCGAGCAGCTCGCCGTTCTCCGGCAAGGAGCCGTGGAACTTCGAACCTGAGTTGCGCGACTCCATGGTCGCCTCGCTGCGGCTGCGGCATCGGATGATTCCCTATCTGCATACGATGAACCATCGGGCCGCCGAGGAGCTGCTGCCGCTGGTCGAGCCGATGTACTGGCGATCGCCGGAGCAGCCGGACGCCTACGCCGTGCCCGGCGAGTACCGTTTCGGCAGCGAGCTTCTGGTGGCTCCCGTCGTGGAGCCGGACGATCCGGCCGCACGACGGGGGAGGGTGCAGGTCTGGCTGCCGCAGGGCGACTGGTTCGACCTCTTCGACGGGCGACGATACGCCTCGCCGGTGGCCTCGGGCCGGCGCATGGCGCTGTGGCGGGGGCTGGACCGAATCCCGGTGCTGGCGAAGGCGGGGGGAATCGTTCCGCTGCAGGAGCTGGGCGAAGGGTTCGGAACCGGGCCGGACACACTGAACTCCACGGACAATCCGCGCTCGCTGGAGTTGCTCGTCTTCCCCGGGGCGGATGGCTCGTTCACTCTTCGCGAGGATGACGGGCGCTTCGGCGGGGACGTCGTGGACACGGCCATGGACTGGCGATGGAGCGCGGACGGTCCCTGCTCCCTGCGCATCGCCGCGGCGACGGGAGCGGTGACCGCCCTGCCCGACAGGCGGCGGTGGCGAATCGTGTTCCGCGGGGTGGCCGACGAGCCTCGCATCGAGGTCTCGGTCGCGGGCGATCCTCGGACGCCGGCCGTGGACTACGATCCGGGGACGCTGAGCCTGTCCATCGCGCTGGAGGCCGTCCCCGTCGCCTCCGACGCGCTCGTCTCCTTCCCGCATGGTCTGCCCGTCGCTGCCGTCCCGTTGCGGGCCGCCCCCCACCACCTGCTGTTGCACGCCCAGATCCCGTAT
>CALEGL010000038.1 GCA_937876495.1 uncultured Bifidobacterium sp. | reverse complement strand
GGAAGAACGGGAAGAAGAGGTCGCTATTCGGCGGCAGCGTAAGAGGGGTATAAGGGACAGGCGGGAAGGACTCCGGCGGGTCGTTGCATGTCCTCCTCGTCGGCGTGGATGGGCTCTCTGACCTGCGGTCCGTCATGAGGGCCGACCTGTCCGGGGCCTCCATCGACGCCGGGACTGCCCTGGCCCCCGAGCATTCGGCATGGAGTGGGAAGAAGCTTGCCATCGGCTCCACGGCGATCTTCGACGTGGATGGTGATTCGTCGTCCTCCTCCTCCTCGTCGTCCGCGTCCTCGGGGCTGCGTCTGGCCATCACCCGGGCCGACTACCACCAGGTGTCCTCGGACTACCCCGCCGTGGTCTTCGTCGACTCCTCGCTGTTCTCCGACGGGACGATCGACGGCACCGGGTCGATGCTTCTCGTGAAGATCGACCAGTCGTCCACGTCCTCGATGTCCTCCACCTTCGAGGCCCTGCAGAAGGCGTTGGGGAAGTCGGGATCCGTGAGCCTGACCGGGCCGATCGCCGAGCGCGAGCAGTGGGAGACCACCATCGACTCGATGATGGCCGTGCTGGTGGGGCTGCTCGGCGTCGCCGTCATCATCGCCCTCATCGGCGTGGCGAACACGCTGAGCCTGTCCGTCATCGACCGCACGCGGGAGTCCGCCACCCTGCGGGCCATCGGCATGACGCGGGGGCAGCTCAGGCGGTCCCTCGCCATCGAGGCGCTGGTCATCGCCCTCGTCGCCGGCGTGGCAGGCGTGCTGCTCGGCATCGGCTTCGGATGGCTGGGCGCCTACATGGTGTTCGCCGTGGCCGTCACGCCGGTTCTGGCGGTCAACTGGGGGATGACGGGTCTGGTCCTCATCGTGGCGGCCGTGGCCGCGGTGCTGGCCAGCGTGTTCCCCGCGCACCGGGCCGTCTCCGTGCCCCCGGTGAGGGCGCTCGCCGAGGTCCGAGACCCGCGGTTCCGAAGACCCTGGTGCGTCCCGTGGGGGCGGGGAGGACGATTCAGCCCTCCGCCGTCTCCCCGGGACGCACCAGTCCGTTGTCGTAGGCGAAGACGACCGCCTGGACCCGGTCTCTGGCGTGGATCTTCGCGAGGATATGCGCCACATGCGTCTTCACCGTCGGCAGGCCGATGACCAGCCGGTCGCCGATCTCCTGGTTCGACAGCCCGCGGGCGATGAGGACGAGCACCTCGCGCTCGCGGTCCGTGAGCTCCCCGAGCTCCGGATCCGTGTACGTCGCCGGATGGGATCGGGCGATGGCCTCCCCGCCGTGCTCCGGCGTCGTGAAGCCGTCCTCGACCATCCTCTCGATGAGTCGACGCGTGGCGGTGGGGGCGATGATGGCGTTGCCCTGATGAACGGTGCGGATGGAGGAGAGCAGCGTCTCCGGCTCCGTGTCCTTGAGCAGGAAGCCTGAGGCTCCGGCCTCGATGGCGGCCATCACGTAGTCGTCGAGATCGAAGGTCGTGAGGATGACCACCCTCACGGGGTGCTCGTCGTCGCATGGCGTGACGATGCGCCGCGTGGCCTCGATGCCGTCCATGCCCGGCATGCGCACGTCCATGAGGACCACGTCGGGATGCAGGCTCCGGGCCTGCGAGACCGCGGTCCCGCCGTCCCGAGCCTGGCCCACGACGACCATATCGGGCTGCGAACCGATGACCATGGCGAATCCCGCACGGACGAGCTCCTGGTCGTCGGCGATGACGACGCGGATGGGATCATGTCGGGAATCGTTCTCCCCACGCAGATCGTCATCCCGATGTCCGTTCATGCTCCCCCCGTCCGATTGCGCGCCTGCCACGCTGTCCACTGTATTCCGCCGTGACGTCGTGAATCGGCGAACGGGTTCTTGCACGCCGTCCAGCGCAGGTCTCGTGAAGCGATCTGATCTCTGCTCAGCCTCGCTTCGACGACGCCTCGTGCAGCTGGTCGGCGAGAGGGACGGCGGGGCTCAGGCGCATCCCCTCGTCGCCGGACGTCGCCGCATCCGTCTGACGCAGAATGCGCAGCAGACGTCTCATCCTCGCCAGCGCGTCGCGCCCCTGGTCGGCGATGCCAGCGAACGCGGCAGCCACTTCGGCGGAATCCGGGACATCGCCTGCCGTCCCCGCCTCGTCGAGCAGACGCAGCCCATCGTCGGCGCGCGCGATGACCCCGTCCAGCGTGGTCCTCACCTCGGTGCGGATGGCCGAGCCGATGCGCTCGCGTTCGGTGTTCGCCGCCAGCAGCGACCGCTGCCTCTGCTCGGCCTCGAGCGCATCCCGGCGCGCTCGCAGCACCAGGGCGGTGGACCCGGCCGAGCGCTGCCAAAGGGCAAGGGCCATGCTGCCGAGGCAGAGGA
>CALEGL010000037.1 GCA_937876495.1 uncultured Bifidobacterium sp. | reverse complement strand
GGTTGGTGACCTGCGCGAACTTCTGCGTGAAGTAGTCGAAAAGCATGCGGCTGCGCTTGGAGAGCACGGCGATGGGCGTGTCGTTGCCCATGGACCCCAGCGGCTCCCGGCCCGTGTTCGCCATGGGGGTCAGCAGGATCTTGAGGTCCTCCTCGGTGTAGCCGAAGGCCCTTTGCCGGCGCTGCACGGACTGGCCGGAATGCCGCACATGCTCGCGGGCGGGCAGCTGGCTCATCTCTACGGAGTTGCCCTCCACCCACTGGCGGTACGGGTGCTGCGACGCCAGCGTGCGTTTGATCTCCTCGTCGGGGATGATCCGTCCCTGGGAGACGTCCACGAGGAACATCCGCCCGGGCTCCAGACGTCCCTTGGCGACGATGCGGCTCTGCTCGGTTTCGGGAAGAACGCCGGCCTCCGACGCGAGGACGACATGGCCGTCGTCTGTGAGCTGCCAGCGTCCGGGGCGGAACCCGTTGCGGTCGAGGACGGCTCCCACCTGGGTGCCGTCGGTGAAGATGATGTCGGCCGGTCCGTCCCACGGCTCGATGAGGGTGTTGTTGTACTCGTAGAAGGCGCGGACGTCGGGGTCGAGGTCCTTGTTCTTCTCCCATGCCGGCGGGATCATCATCGAAATCGCGTGCGGCAGGCTGCGTCCCGCGAGATGCAGCAGCTCCAGGCACTCGTCGAAGGTTCCGGAGTCCGAGTATCCCGGAGTCGTGATGGGCAGCAGCGGCTTGAACTCGCCGAGCAGCTTCGAGCTCAGACGTCCCTCACGGGCGGACAGCCAGTTGCGGTTGCCCTGGATGGTGTTGATCTCGCCGTTGTGGGCGATGAGCCGGAAGGGCTGCGCCAGCGGCCAGCTCGGGAAGGTGTTCGTCGAGAAGCGCGAATGCACGACGGCGATCGTCGTCGCCATGCGCGAGTCCCCGAGATCGGGGAAGAAGGGCGTGAGCTGCATGGTGGTGAGCATGCCCTTGTAGGTGATGGTCCGGGCGGACAGGGACGCGAAGTACACGCCGACCTCATGCTCCACCCGCTTGCGCACGCGGAAGGTGCGGCGGTCGAGGTCGATGCCGGCCAGGGAACGGTCCGGCGCGGCCAGGACGAGGGTGCGGAAGGAGGGCATGGTCGCCAGGGCCTGCAGTCCGAGCCCCGACGGATTGGTCGGCACGTCGCGCCAGGCGAGCACTTCGAGTCCCTCCTCGTCGGCGATGCGGCCGATCTCCTGCTGCTGGCGCCCGGCGGCCGCGATGTCGCGGTCGAGGAAGGCGATCCCGGCCGCGTAGCGCCCCGCCTCGGGCAGGTCCGCGTCGATGGTCTCCCGCATGAAGCCGTCGGGCATGGCCACGAGGATGCCCGCGCCGTCGCCGGTGTTCTCCTCGGCGCCCACGGCGCCTCGATGATTGAGGTTGACGAGGACCTCGATGGCGGAGTCGATGATCGCCCGCTCCGGCTTTCGGTTGAGGGTCGTCACCATGCCGACGCCGCAGGAGTCGTGCTCCTGCGTGGGGTCGTACAACCCTTCGGCGCGATGGACCGTCAGGTCAAGAGGAGCTGACAACGTCACCGGAATCACCTCATTCCAGACGGGATGCGTCCCGTCACCAGCACTGTGCCATACCGTG
This sequence comes from uncultured Bifidobacterium sp., assembly GCA_937876495.1. Taxonomy (GTDB): domain Bacteria; phylum Actinomycetota; class Actinomycetes; order Actinomycetales; family Bifidobacteriaceae; genus Bifidobacterium. The sequence goes on along the minus strand of CALEGL010000037.1, from coordinate 753 downwards.
CCTTAACACGATACCGCCCGGGGAGGTCTTCGTCGGGTGTCGTGTCCATATGCCGTACGTGACGGGCGTCGGATGCGCCGAGGGCTACCCGTCGGACGTTCCCGCAGGAGGGCTTCGGCTCGCGGGCTCAGGCCGCCTCTGCGTCCGGCGATGCCGGCGATGTGGCCCCTGTCCGTCTCCAGCGGGATCTCGGCGTGGGGGTTCGGTCGCCTGCCGCGTCGGCATCATCGTGTTCAGCCGGGAGCCGGTCGGCGGAAGGATGGAGGGATTCCTTCTCCCCGGACGCATCGGGCACGCGCCTGGGCCTTCCGGCGGCATCGGCGGACAAGGGGTCCGGATCGAGCGCGTCGAGGATCTCCTCCGCCATGACGTCGTTGAGCAGCCGTCCCCGGCGGGTGGGGACGAGACGGCCGGCCTCGACATGAGCCAGACCCTCGTCGCCAAGCCTGGACAGTGTCTCCACGGGCACAGCCCGTCCTGCCGTGGCCGCCACGCGCGCCAGGTCGAGGCCCTCGCGCAGCAGGTTGATGCCGATCAGCATCCCATCCCCACGCTCGCGCCCGCCCACGCGCCGCACCCGTCGCGTCGGCCCCAACGAGCGTCCGGGCGCGCGGGCGCGCGCCGGCAGCGCCCCTCCGGCTCCCCCCCACCACGCGCCCCGCACGCCGTGCGCAGCACGCGCCGCGCCGCTGGCGAGACCGTGCGGCGCGCGTGGCCGGCGACGCCGCGGCGACCCGCGCGCGCACGCGGCAC
>CALEGL010000036.1 GCA_937876495.1 uncultured Bifidobacterium sp. | reverse complement strand
TCCCGTTTGCGTCCGTCCATGGAGTGAGCATGCCGCCGGACTCCCCGAGGGCGTAGCGGACACCGTCGAAAAGACCCGGATGCTCCCGCACCAGCCAGGCGGCCCCATACGCCCCATCGGTCTCCTCGTCGGCCACGAAGGCGAAAACCGTCGGATGCGGCGGCAGAACACCCTCTCGCGACCAGTCCAGCAGCACCTCGACCATGGCGGAGACGAAATCCTTCATGTCCACGGCGCCGCGGCCTCGCACGCAGCCATCGACGATGTCGCCTGCGAAAGGATCGAAGCTCCATCGGTCCGGATCCGCCGGCACCACGTCAAGATGCCCATGGCAGACCAGTCCGGATGCCGACGGATCGCGTCCGGGGACACGGACAATAAGATTCGACCGCCCGGGACCCGCCTCCAGGCGGATGCGCTCGAAGGGCGTTCCGTCCAGAAGGGACTCCAGGTAGTCGACGCATCCGGACTCCCCGCGGGCGTGACCGGGTCCGAAGTTGCTGGTGTCGACACGAATCAGCGACGAGCAGATCGACGCGATCGACGGCAGGGAGACCCCCGTCGCGGGAACGGTGGGGAATGCGCGGAATCCACGCTCCATCATGACGCCAGCCTTCCGGCGAGAGCGGCCACGGCCACGGCGCGGATGACCTCATGGGCGGGCTGCTCCTCGTATCCTCGGGTGCATACCGCGAGCACGAGAAGCCCGTCGGCATCCGGATCGCCGATGAAGGCCACGTCATGGTTGATGCCCGTCACCCATCCGGATTTCGAACCCCAGGGTACGCCTACGGGAAGGACGTCGGCGATGACCGGGAACCTCTGCCGGGACAGGGCATGGCGGAGGAAGGCTATGCCACCGCGCTCCGCGCCCCAGCCGCGCCCCACCGCACGAAGCATGAGAAGGGACAGTTCGTCCGAAGTCACCTCGTTGGGCTGTCCCGCGTCCCGGGCCGCGAGATCGCCGATCTGACGCTCGATGTGCAGCAGCCTCATCCCCTGCTCACGGCACAGCCTCTGAACCCGGGGGATGCCCACCAGAGCGAGAAGCATGTCCGTGGCCTCGTTGCTCGACCTGTCGATCATCGCCTCGAGAAGGTCGCGCACTGATATCGGCGTGCCGTCGGGCGGAAGCTCCGTATCCATCTCGTCCGGATCGTCAGCCAGCGAGAAGACGCCTCCACGGGCAGACACGAAGCTGTGCGTGGAGGGCACCGTCCGGTCCCATGTCAGCCCGCCCGCCTCGACCTCCTCGACGACGGCCATCGCCACGGCCAGCTTGATGGTAGAGGCCGCATAGTAAACGACGTCACCACCCCGGGAGGCCAGAACCCTTCCGGACGAATCCCGGAGCGTGAAGCTCACCGAGCCCACGCCGTCGCTGTAGTCACTGATCACAGACATCCGCCGCTCCCTTCCGGACCACCGTCGATACCATCACAATCCTCATCCTTCACTGCACGGGATTCCCCGCCGCGCCGCGTTCACCGTGGGTCCACGTCGATTCCGCATCGGAGCACGGCACCATCCGCGCAAATCTCCAGACTTCCCTGGACGTCCAAAGGCAGGGTCGCGGCGCCCGGTCCATGACCGAAGGAGAAGCCGGAGGCAACAGGTATGTCAAGCTCCCTGAGCGCATCATCGACGACGGCGTCGACGACCGGTTGCCGACCGCAGTCAAGCCAACTGCCCAAAGCGATGCCTACGACTCCACGGAACCATCCGAAGTCGACGAGTCTGCGACACATGTAGTCGATATGGTAGGCCGGTTCGTCCACGTCCTCGAGAAGGGCAATGACGGGCTCGTCGAAACCCATCCGCCTCCCGGGCAGACAGCCCTCGGCAAGAAGGCTGAGATTGCCGCCGCGGATACGCCCCGTCACGACGGTGCCGGCCGATGCGGAACGCTGCGGAAGGCCCGAGCGGTCCTCGACGCCGGCCTTCGCCAGACCGTTCTGGAGGGCCCGCTGCAATCCCTCGCGCGACGCGGCATCGTCAAGCACCGCATCGGTCGCCGGCATGGGCGAGAACCACGACGCACGGCCACAGCAATCGGCGAACCACGTATGGATCGCGGTGATGTCCGAGGAGCCGAAGAAGGGCTTCGCTGGGGCCCCGCGCACGACGGCCGGGTCCACAAGCGCCAGCATCCGGGCCGAGCCGTAGCCGCCGCGGACGCACATCACCGCGTCGACATCCGTATCGGTCAGGGCCTGGACGAAATCCTCGGCGCGTTGAGCATCCGTCCCCGCCAGATAGGGAAGGTCGGGATGTCTCTCCAGCAGATGCCGGCCGAGAACGGGCTCGTATCCCCATCCTCGAAGAAGAGCGACGGCCCGCTCGACGTTCTCGGGCCGGGGCGGCGACGCCGGCGCCACCAGCGCCACTCTTCCGCCGGCGGGAACCGCCGCCAGCTCCCGGGGTATGCACACACCTTCCTGACTCATCTCTTCGCCTCCCACGCCACGTTCCACATCACGTATATGATCGGACCGCGAATGACATGCGGACGAACGATCCATCATCCTTCCGCAGGCACCAGCCTCTGCAGCCGAAACAGCATAGAATAGTATCCATCCGGATTATTTCCTTATTTCACCCGATATATTTCGTAGATATTCCTTATATCGCGCCTTTGCACAAAATAGATATTGCAATGACCGTCGCTTCAACGGCTTGTCAAGGCATGGTGTGAACGGAATCGCCAGGACCGACCGCCGGATTGCGTGCGCCCGGGCGCACGCTCCACGGCACGCGGAGGACGACCCGGAACCAAGGCCGTGGCCATGCCCCCAAGCCGACTAGACTATCTGTCATGCCGTTGGATGAACTGTCATCGCACGCACAGGACTACCTGAAGGTGATCTGGGACCTGCGCGAGTGGGACGGCGCCGCCGTGCAGCCCTCGGATCTGGCGCGGCGGGCCCACGTCAAGCTGTCGACGGTGTCCGGGGCGGTGAACCGCCTCGTGACCGGCGGATTCGCCACGCACAATCCCTACGGCGCCATCGAGCTCACGCCCAAGGGCGAACGCTACGCCCTGGCGATGGTGCGTCGCCACCGGCTGCTGGAGACCTTTCTCGTGCAATCCCTGGGCTACGGATGGGACGAGGTGCATGCCGAGGCCGACTCCCTAGAGCACGCGGCATCGGACCTCATGATCGACCGCATCGACTCGCTTCTGGGCCATCCGGACACCGATCCGCACGGCGACCCCATCCCCCACGCGGACGGCACGCTGCCGGAGTCGAGCTCCATTCCCCTGACGGACGCCCCGGACGAGTCGCACATCCGCATCGATCGCGTCAGCGACGAGGATCCGCATCTTCTGCGATTCCTCGAGAAGCAGGGTGTCGGCATCGGATCGCAGGCCCTAGTGGGCGTGAGGAGTCCCTTCGCGGGAATGACGACGATCCATCCCCTTCCTCGGAGCCCTCAGGCCATGGACCACGCCGCATCCGTCACCGTCGCCCCTTCGGAGGATCAGGAGCATCCCCCGGTGGCGGCTTCCGTCAGTGTCTCCGACTCCGCGGCACGACTGATCCGCGTCAGCGTCCTCGGCCACGGGGAATAGACGGCCAGGAGGTGGCGACAATGGCATCAGCACGCATCGTAGACAATGACGACGCATCGAGAGTCGAGGATTCGGGGATGTCGGCCATCCGGCATGTCGGCATCCTCGTCGTTCCCGGTTTCCAGGCCACAGCGGCGAATCACTGGTTCCCCTGGCTTTGCGCAAGCACACGGTCGATCGGACTGAACTGCATCGTCGCTGATCTTCCGAATCCCGGCGACCCGAGACCGGATGGATGGTCGGCGGCGATATCGCAGGCAGCCGAACGTCTGGGCGGCGACATCATCACGGTGGCCCACAGCCTGGGATGTCTGTCGCTGATCGGCACGATCGCCCGCGACCCGGACCTCGCCTCGCGCATCATGGGATCCGTGTA
>CALEGL010000035.1 GCA_937876495.1 uncultured Bifidobacterium sp. | reverse complement strand
GCTCGAGATCAACGTCAGCTGCCCGAACGTCAGCCACGGCGGCATGAGCGTGGGGTCGGACCCCTCGGCCCTGCATCGGCTCGTCGCGCGTCTGAGGCGGATCACGGACAAGCCGATGACCATCAAGCTCTCTCCGAACGTCACGGACATCGTGGCCATCGCCCATGCGGCCGTGGACGCGGGAGCCGATGCGCTGAGCCTCATCAACACGCTGGTGGGCATGCGCATCGACATCCGCACGGGGGAGCCGATCCTCGCCAACCGCACGGGAGGCGTGTCCGGTCCCTGCATCTTCCCCATCGCGCTGAGCTTCGTGTGGCGCGTGCGGCAGGCCATCCCGGACATCCCGATCATCGGCATCGGCGGCATCGACTCGGGGGAAAGGGCGCTGGAGTACCTCTACGCCGGAGCGAACGCCGTGGAGGTGGGCGCCGCCGCACTGTACGACCCCACCGCCCCTCTGCGCGTGGCGCGCGAACTCGACGACCTGCTGGACTCCCGTCCGGACCTCGCGTCCCGGCTTGCGGCGGGTCGCACCTGGCGCTGACGGCGCGGAAGAGCGCGCCGAGCGCCAGAGGAGCAGCGGAAGAACGCGAGCAGCGCGGCCCGGAATCGCGGCCTGCAGGGCGCGAGCTCGTCATGGACGGCTGCGGTCCCGCCTATCATCGTGAAAGGGCCGCATCCGCCGAGGGAGCCATCCACGGAGGACGGAACCGACGACCAGACGAAGGGACGATGCCGATGACATGGGATGACGACGACCGCGGAGGGTATGCCTCGACCGCCATGCGGGCCACGAAGGGACCGGATGGATCGGGCCCGGAAACGGCGGACCGGGACGCCGAGCCTCTGGATGCGCGCTTCACTCGCTTCCTCCTGGAGACGGGGGCGCTGCGCTTCGGGGACTTCACCCTCAAATCCGGCAGGCGTTCGCCGTACTTCATCAACGCAGGCGCCTTCGACGACGGGTATCTCATCTCGCGTCTCGGCGGCTTCTACGCCGAGCGCATCCTCGCTGCCGTGCGCTCGCGCGTCCTGCCCTCCTCGATAGACACGGTGTTCGGACCGGCGTACAAGGGCATCCCGCTCGCCGTGGCCACGACCATCGCGCTGGGCGGCCGCATGGGGTCGCCCCTCGGATACACCTTCGACCGCAAGGAGCGCAAGGACCACGGCGACGGCGGGATGTTCGTCGGACGTCCTCTGCATGACGGGATGCGGGTGCTGCTCGTCGACGACGTCATGACCGCCGGCACGGCGGTGCGCGAGGTCATCCCCAAGCTTCGGGCGGCGGCCGACGTGCGCGTGGTGGGACTCGTGCTGTCGGTCGACCGCATGGAGCGTTCCGGCGACGGCGGCCTGTCCGCCGTGGAGTCGGTGCGCAGGGAGTTCGGATTCCCCGTGATCTCCATCGCCAACGTCCGGGAGATCCTCGCCGCCGCCCGGGACATGCATGACGCGCAGGACCGTCCCGTGCTCGATGACGCGCTCTGGCGCCGCGCGCAGGACTACATGGCCGAATACGGCGCCGCCGAGGACTGAGACATTCCTCCGGGCGGGAGGGCTGGCCGGCGGTCCGCCGCAGGAGACAGCCGGCCGATCAGCCGATGAGCTGGTAGCCGTGCGAGGCGATGACGGTGCGAAGCCGGTCGAGATACACCTCGGCGGCCTTCGACAGACGCGCCCTTTCGTTGGTGATCCACCCGAGAAGCATCGTCTCGTCGGATTCGAGGGGCACGGTGACGATCTTCTCGTTGTTCAGATCGCCGTTGTCGATGCCGGTGCACA
>CALEGL010000034.1 GCA_937876495.1 uncultured Bifidobacterium sp. | reverse complement strand
CCGAGCATGGCCATGAGATTCGTGAGCATGTGCGGGTTCAAGGACGTGCCGCTGCCGGCGCCGGACAGGTTCTTCAGACTGTCGGCCAGCGTGTGCAGCAACCCGGAGAAGGTCATCAGCAACGACAGGCCAGCGGTCACCGGGATGATGGTCGCGCTCTGCCGCCGGATCCTGCCGGCGGCCTGCTGTCGGGCTATGTTCCACGCACTCGAGGGCACGGGGACGAGACGCGTCCAGCCCTTGGTGAACCAGCGCACGATGTACGGCGCCAGAACGGCCAGGGCGAAGATCAAGAGGAACATGCCGCCCATGGAGAACGCGATGAATCCGGTCGTCTTGCTTTCGATCGGGTTCTTCCCGGTGCTGTGGGCGAGCTCCTGCAGGTTCATTTTCCCGGTCGCCAGGCCGGGCAGAACCAGCATGCACCATGAGCCGGCGATAAGGAGCAGGCCTGCGATAAGGCGCAGCGCATTCACCTGTTCGGGAGGGTTCTGCGACTGTCTCAACGCCTCTATCGGCCGGATTTTGGACAATGAGCGCACCGTGAGTACCGAGCTGACCAGCACCGTGACGCCCGCGATGATTAGTCCCGTGCGAATCGATGCGAGCACGTGGGCGTTTTTATAGGTGAGTGAAAGATCGAAGGCCTTGATCAGCAGCGCGAACAGGTATGGCGTCACCACGGGAGTCAGCAGGCACGACACCACGGCGGCCGCGATGAATAGCACGACGAGCATGGCCAGATTCCTTATGAGCAACTGCACCGGCGTGGCTCCCTGAAGCACCAGCAGCGCCAGCTGGCGCCTACGCTGGTTCAAGGCGGCGGTAACGACCCAGAGAATCACGAATACGGCGATCACCACGCTGAACAGCATCACCGGACCAGCGAGGCTGGCTCCTATCCCCTGGTCGGGACCATGATAATCAAGGTCTATGGCCGTACGGGCGGAGACGATGGAACATAGAACAGTCTGTGCCACCACCAAGGAAAACCACACGGCCCCCCATACGACGGGTGCAGCCTTCACATCCGAAAGCGCGCCCCTCATGCGCGCGCCCCGCCTTCCGCATCCGCGTTCAGGACATGTCCGTCACGAACCTCGACGATTCGGTCGCACTGCCCGGCGACCTCATCACTATGCGTCACCACGACCACGGTCTTTCCTGAATCGACAGCCAGGCTCTTGAGCACCTGCATGACCTTCGCGCCGGACTCCTGGTCCAAGGCGCCGGTCGGCTCATCAGCAAAGATGATATCCACGTCCGAAAGCAGGACCCGAGCGAGCGCCACGCGCTGCTGTTCACCGCCAGACAGCAACGTGACGCTCTTCTTTTTCTGCCCCTCCAAGCCAAAGTACCGCAGAAGCTCATCGGACTTCTGTCTGGGAAGCCGTTTGCCGCGCAAAGTGAACGGCAGTGCGAGGTTCTCCTCCACTGTCATGCTGGTGATGAGGTTGTAGGACTGAAACACGAACCCCAGATGTCTGCGCCGAAACCGCGTGAGCTCGGAGACGCCCATCTGCGTGATCTCCTTGCCTAGCAGCGAGACCAAGCCGGATACAGACTTCTCCAATCCAGAAAGGCAGTACAGCAGCGTGGATTTGCCGCTTCCCGACGGTCCGACGATCGCCGTCATCCGACCAGGCTGAGCATCGAAATTGACATGATCGAGTACAGTGACCGAATCGCCGCGTCTTGGCGAAAACGTCATCGTCAACCCACTTGCAACTACCGATAAGCCGTTCGCATCCGTCATCCGATTTTTTGTCGCTGCCCGTCCGTTCAACG
>CALEGL010000033.1 GCA_937876495.1 uncultured Bifidobacterium sp. | reverse complement strand
GGCGACGAGCCCGACGGCTCGGCGAAATTCATAGCGGCCTTCTTCCGCTCCCCCGAGGTCACCGAGGCTGTGCGCGACCTGCTGAAGAACCGCGACGGTCTCATGCTCGGCGTATGCAACGGCTTCCAGGCGCTCATCAAGCTCGGACTCGTGCCCTTCGGCGACATCGTGCCCATGGACGCCTCCTGCCCGACACTGACCTTCAACACCATCGGACGTCACCAGAGCAGGCTTGTGCGCACGCGCGTGGCCTCCGACCTGTCCCCGTGGCTGTCGCTCACCCAGGTCGGCGACGTGCACACCATCCCGATCTCCCATGGGGAGGGACGCTTCGTCGCCTCGCAGCAGGTCCTCGACCGGCTGCTCAGAGGCGGGCAGATCGCCACCCAGTACGTCGACGAGAACGGGGTGCCGAGCATGGACCTCGACGTCAACCCCAACGGCTCACTGCTCGCCGTCGAAGGAATCACCAGCCCCGATGGGCGGGTGTTCGGCAAGATGGGGCATTCGGAGCGCACCGGTGAGGGCCTGTATCTCAACGTCCCAGGGAACATCCACCAGCCGATCCTGGAGGCCGGCGTGAGGTACTTCACCGACTAGGCCCCTCCCGCGGACGCATCGGCGTATCCGGACTCCACGACGGGGACGGGCCCCGGATTGCACGATCCGGGGCCCGTCCCCGTCGTCCTCCCGTCCTCTCATCCCCCGTTCCCACATCTTCCGGTCTCCGCGTCCCCGGGCAGACCGACGGACCGGGAAGCCCCCGAAGATAATGTGAAGCGGAGCATGGGGGCGAGAACCGTTCAGCGGCCCTCGGCGCGGATCATGCCGATGATGTTGCGGCGCATGCGACGTCCCAGGGCCCTCATCCCCGACCGGGCGCTGTCATGCCCGCGTCGGGCGAGGAACGCGCGGATGGCCTTGTCCCCCTCGCTGAACACGAGCACCGTCAGCGCGACCCCCCAGCAGGCGGCCCACTGAGCCCCGGTCATCGGTGTCATGCCCAACACCGACGCCATGACGGGCACGTACATGGCGCCCGCGTGCACGGCCAGCGCGACCAGGGACGCGACGAGCAGGAAGGGATTGGCGAGCGGATTCACGCGGAACACCGACTTCGTCTCGGATCGCGCGGACATGGCCATGAAGAAGTTGAAGAGGACGAGCAGCGTCAGAACCATCGTCCTGGCGGCGAGCACGTCGTATCCGCGGTCGATCATGAACCGGAAGACGACGAGGATCGCGACGCCCATCCACAGGCCGCACACGGCCGTGCGTCCCCACAGCGCGCTGGAGAGCAGCCCCTCCGTCCTGCGGCGCGGCGGTCTGTCGAGCTCGTCGCCCTGGCCGGGTTCGAAGGCCAGCGCAATGTCCTGGACACCGTTGGTGACGATGTTGATCCACAGCATCTGCAGAGGCATGAACAGCAGCGGCATCTCGGAGATGACGTTGACGCCCACGGCGATCATGGCGGCGACCGCGGTGGAGAACAGGAAGAACGCAGACCCGCGGATGGCCTTGAACGTCACTCTTCCCTGGGCCACCGCGCGGGTGATGGTGACGAAGTTGTCGTCGGTGAGGACCACGTCGCTGGCCTGGCGCGCCACGTCCGTGCCGGACTCGCCCATGGCGATGCCCACGGAGGCGGCCTTCAGCGCCGGGGCGTCGTTCACGCCGTCGCCCGTCACGGCCACGGTTTCGCCCTGCTCCTGAAGCACTTCGACGATGCGCAGCTTGTCCTGCGGGGAGACGCGGGCGGCGATGGAGGTGCGCGACAGTCGGTCGCGCAGCTCGTCGTCGTCCATCAGCGGCATCTCGGCGCCGGTGACCGGCTCCGACGTATGGCGCAGACCCAGTCTCTCGCCGATGGCTTGGGCGGTCACGGGGTGGTCCCCCGTGATCATCTTCACCTCGATGCCGGCCTTCCGGCAGTCGGCGATGGCCTCACGCACGCCCGGCCGGGGCGGGTCGAGCATACCCTCGAGGCCGAGCAGGCACAGTCCGGCGGGATTGCGGAGCGAATCGGAATCGGCGTCGGCGGGAAGCTCGCGGCTCGCCACGCCGATGACCCTCAGACCGCGCGACCCCATGTCCAGGGTGACGGCGCGCATCGCGTCGGCGTCCAGCGGGACCGGCCGCCCCCCGTCGTCGAGCATCGTCGAGCTCATGGCGGCGACGGTGCCCGGCGCCCCCTTGACGTACTGCGTGAGCGTGCCATCAGGGTTCCGTCGCACGGTCATCGAATATCTCAGCTCGGGCTCGTAGGGGTCTTCGGCCACGGGCGGCGGGGCGAGATCCTCGGGGCTCACCGGATGGGCGAGGTCGGCCGCACGCGCCATGGCCATGTCGACCGCGTCCCCGGAGTAGGTCACGCGACCGGAGCCGTCCGTGCCGCGGACTGCCTCGTTGGTCAGGGCACCGGCCCGCAGCAGCCGTGCGAGGGCCGCATCCGACGTCGGTGCGCCTCCATCCCCCGCCGGCGGGAATTCGCGGGGGGCGCCGGCCCCCACCGCGCAGGATTCGACGGTGAGCCGGTTCTGCGTCAGCGTGCCCGTCTTGTCCGAGCCGATGACCGTCGTCGAGCCCAGCGTCTCCACGGCCGGAAGGGTGCGCACGATGGCGTTGTGCTGCGCCCTCCGGGAGACCGCCAGCGCCATCGCCACCGTCAGCACGATGGGCAGCGCCTCGGGCACGGAGGCCACGGCGAGGGCGACGGCGGAAAGGAAGGCGTTGGCGGGGTCGCCTTTGAGAACCGCCCCTGCCACGAAGACGAAGGCCGCGACGACGATGACGACGAAGGTGATGACGCGCTCCGTGCGGTTCATGATCCGCCGCAGCGGAGGGACCGTCTGGGTGCCGTTGACGAGGTCGCTGATCTCGCCGAGCTCGGTGTCGGACCCCGTGGCCACGACGACGCCGCGGCCGCGGCCAGACGTGACAAGCGTGCCGGAGTAGGCGATGCAGGTGCGGTCCCCGAGGGAGGCGTCCCGTGCGCAGGGCTGAGTGGTCGTCGTGGCGTCGTCGCTTTCCCCGGGGAG
>CALEGL010000032.1 GCA_937876495.1 uncultured Bifidobacterium sp. | reverse complement strand
GGCCCGGGTGCCGGGAGGGGCGTGGCCGGTCGGGGCGGCGATGGCGCGGGCCACAGTACCGTTCAGGCCCTCCGGGACAAGAGGAGCGGAGTGGATGCGGATGGGAGAGGGGGAGACCCCGCGGAAGACGGGGGCGTGGCCCAGGGCGACCGCGGAGTCCGGGTGGTCGATGCCCGGCCGGCGCGAGGCCATGAGGCGGCGGAAAAGACCCTCCAGTCGGAGTGCCTCGTCGACGGTATGACCGGAGACGAGGTCGGTCATCACCGACAGGCTGGCCTGCGAGATCGAGCATCCATGGCCGTCCCAGATGAACCGCTCGATGCGGCGGGGCTCGTTCTGCGAGACCTCGACGCGGACGGTGACCTCGTCGCCGCAGGTGGGGTTGAACTGGTGGGACTCCCCCGGCGTGCAGTACTCATGGGTGGCCCGCAGCGTGGCAGTTCCCGTGGACGGCGAATCGGCCGACTCGGATGCCGCGTCCGGTGCGAAGCTCTCGCGTCCATGCGGATGCCGGGAGGCGTCGAGGATCACCTCCTGGTACATCTGCTGCAGGTCCTCGTCATCCATGTCCAGTCCGTCCATACGTCCCTCACTCATTCCGATTCCGGGCCTGGTCCGTCCTCCGGCCTGTGCCCGTCCGTCCCGTCGTCCGCGCGGCCCCTCCGCGTCAGCCGCGGAGGAAGAACGGCCGCACCTTCCTCACTGCCTCCACCAGCTGGCGTGCCTCCTCGGGGGTGTTGTACACGCCGCTGGACGCGCGGTTGGAGGCGAACAGCCCGAAATGCCGATGCACCGGCTGGGCGCAGTGGTGTCCGACGCGGATCGCGAACCCTAGGGAGTCGAGGAACTGCCCGACGTCATGGGGATGCACGCCGGCCACGTCGAAGGCCACCGTGCCGATGCGGTCTCTGTTCTCGGCGGGGCCGAGGACCCTCACGCCCTCGACGTCGCCGAGCCGGAGCAGCTCGTCGGTGATGGTGCGCTCATGCGCGGCGATGTTTTCCATGCCGATGGACCGCATCCAGTCCGCGGCGACGCCGGCTGCCACGACCTGGGCGACCGGCTGCGTGCCGGCCTCGAACTTGGCCGGTGGGTCCATGTACTGCGCCGGGCGGTCCATCCAGGCGAGCTCGACCATCGATCCGCCGAAGCTGGCCGGCGGCAGCGCCTCGAGCAGCTCGCGGCGCCCGTAGAGGAAGCCGACTCCTGTGGGGCCGTACATCTTGTGCGCGCTCCAGGCGGCGAAGTCGACGTCCAGCGCGTGGAAGTCGATGGGCATATGCGGCACGGACTGGCAGGCGTCGAGCACCATGACGGCCCCCACTTCATGGGCGCGGCTCACGATCGGGGCGATGTCCGTGACGGCGCCGGTGGTGTTGCCCACATGGGTCACGGCGACGACCTTCGCCCGCTCGGTGATGACCTCGTCGGCCGTGTCGGAGCGAATTCGGCCGTCCTTGGTCAGGTCGAACCACTTCAGGGTGGCGCCGGTGCGAGCCGCAAGCTCCTGAAAGGGCAGAAGAACCGAATGATGCTCGGCCTTGGAGACGACGATCTCGTCGCCGGGCCTCAAGGCGAAGCGCTTCGCCGCCTCGCCGCCCCGGCCGAGCGAGGCGTTGCCGAAGGCCGTGGCCAGCAGGTTGAGGCCTGCCGTGGCACCGGCGGTGACGACTATCTCCTCATGTCCTTCGCGGGCGTCCGCTCCGACCAGCGCGGCCACCTTGGCGCGCGCCTCCTCGAAGGCCTGCGTGCTGCGGGCGGCGAGCTCGTGGGCTCCGCGGTGGACGCCAGCGTTGATGGTGCGGTAGAAGTCGGATTCCGCGTCGATGACGGTCTGCGGCTTCTGGGCCGTGGCCGCGGAGTCGAGGTACACGAGCGGATGCCCGTGGATCGTCTGGTCGAGGATGGGGAACTGCGCCCGGATGGATGCGAAGTCGATGTCGCTCGTCATATGCCGGTCCTTATGCCAATGCCGATTCGGTGGCCGCGCCCTCGGGCAGGTACTGGTCGTAGCCGTTCTCCTCGAGCTCGTCCGCCAGCTCGGGCCCGCCCGTGCGAACGAAGTGGCCGTCGGCGAAGACGTGGACGATGTCGGGCCTGATGTACCGCAGTATCCGCGTATAGTGCGTGACCATGAGGATGCCCATGCCGGTGTTCTCCTTGGCGCGGTTGACGCCTTCGGAGACGATGCGCAGCGCGTCGACGTCGAGTCCGGAGTCCGTCTCGTCGAGGATGGCGAACTTGGGCTTGAGCAGCTCGAGCTGGAGCACCTCGGCGCGCTTCTTCTCGCCGCCGGAGAATCCTTCGTTGACGGAGCGCGTGGCGAACTTCGAATCCATGCGCAGCCGCTTCATGGCCGCTCCGAGCTCCTTCGTCCAGGTCCGGATGGCCGGCGCCTTGCCGTCGACCTCGGTCTTCGCGGTACGCAGGAAGTTCGTCATGGACACGCCGGGCACCTCCACCGGGTACTGCATGGCGAGGAACAGCCCCTCCTTGGCCCTGAGGTCGGGGGTCTGCTTGAGGATGTCGACGCCGTCGAGAAGCACCTCGCCGGAGTCGACCTCGTATTTCGGATGCCCCGCGAGGGTGTAGGCGAGAGTCGACTTGCCCGACCCGTTGGGCCCCATGATGGCGTGGGTCTCGCCGGAGTTGACGGTGAGGTCGACGCCCTTGAGGATCTGCTTGCGTCCCTCCTTCGTCTCCACCGAGGCGTAGAGATCCTTGATCTGCAGTGTTGACATGGCTTACTTCTCCTCCAATACGGCTTGCATGGCCGCGTCCTCGCCACGCGACAGGCGGCGGTCGATGACCTCCATGAGATGCTCCGAGATCGCGGGCACCCCGATCTCCTCCACAAGCTCCCCGAAGAAGCCCTGGACGACGAGCTTGCGCGCCTCCTGCTCGGGGATGCCGCGCGACTCGAGATAGAACAGCTCCTCGTCGTCGAAGCGACCCACGGAGCTCGCATGCCCCGCACCGATGATGTCGCCGTTCTCGATCTCGAGGTTGGGCTCCGAGTCGGCGATGGCGCCGGGCGTGAGCACGAGGTTGCGGTTGAGCTCGTAGGAGTCGGTTCCGGGGGCGTTCGGCTTAATGAGCGCGTTGCCCACCCACGCGGAATGCGCGTGACGCCCCTCCAGCGCACCCTTGTAGACGACGCGGGACTTGCATTCGGGATGGTTGTGCACCACCATCGTCCGGTGCTCGATATGCTGTCCGGGGTCGACGAAGTAGATGCCGAGCATGTTGAGGTTCCCCTGCTCGCCGCCGAACTCCTGATCCATGCGGATGCGGACGAAGTCGCCTCCGAGCGTCACCACGGAATGCCGCAGCGACGCCCCCTTGCCGACGTGGATGCGCTGGTTGCCGACGTGCTTCGACCCCTTGTCCCATTCCTGGATGAAGGTCGTCGACACGTGCGAATCCTCGCCGGTGACGATCTCGACGCCCTCGGCCAGCATCGTGGGCCCGCGATGCTCGACGACGACGTCGCCGTGGGTGCGCGCCGCGGCCCGGATCACCAGATGCAGGGCGTCCAGGTCGGCCGGGGCCGATCCGCCGCCCGTGACGGTGACGAGCACGGGCTGGCCCGGTTCTCCCTTCAGATCGACGACCGTGGCCGTTCGCGCGGAGTTCCACTCCACCGCCGACGCCCGGTCATTGGGCTTCATCACGGTGCCGGAGGGGGCGTCGCCCATGGGGACGGTGCTCACGCTCGCCGTGGCGGAATCGAGGGGCGAGCCGTCCATCGACGTCACCGTCACCCGGGTCACGCCCGAGGGCGTGAACGGGTCGAGGAATTCGGGGATGCGGTTCACCGGCGTGAAGCGCCAGTCGTCCTGCTTGCGCGTGGGGACCGGGAAGGCCCCGACCTCGAAGCTCCGTGGCGCCCTGTCCGCGCTGGAGGGCATCGCCGCCGGGAAGGCGTACGGATCCTTCGGATCCGCATGCGGAATGGTCGGCTCCGCCACCGCCGCCCCCGTCACGCCGCCGTGTGGTTCATCGCTCATCTGATCGTTCATCTGCCTCTCATGCCTGTCTGCGACCCGTCCGGAACCGTGCCCGCCGGGGCCGTGCCGTATGCTCGTCCGAGGAAACGGCCCATGGGATCAGCCCACCGACCCTTCCATCTGCAGCTCGACCAGCCTGTTGAGCTCCAGGGCGTACTCCATGGGAAGCTGGCGGCTGATCGGCTCCACGAAGCCCCGCACGATCATGCCCATGGCCTCCTTCTCCTCGAGACCACGGCTCATGAGATAGAACAGCTGGTCCTCGGACACCTTGGAGACCGTGGCCTCATGGGCCATGGACACGTCGTCCTCGCGCACGTCGACATGAGGATACGTGTCCGAACGGGAGTAGTCGTCGACGAGCAGGGCGTCGCAGACCACCGAGGAGCTGGAGCCCTCGGCGCCCTTCATGATGCGCACCAGCCCGCGGTACGCGGAGCGTCCGCCGCCGCGCGAGATGGACTTGGCGACGATCGTCGAGCTCGTATGCGGCGCCAGATGGATCATCTTGGCGCCCGTGTCCTGATACTGGCCCTTGCCGGCGAAGCCCAGCGACATCGTGGACCCCTTGGCGTAGGGCTCGGCGAGGATGCAGGCCGGATACTTCATCGTGGCCTTGGACCCGATGTTGCCGTCGACCCACTCCATGGTGCCGCCCTCGCGTACATAGGCGCGCTGGGTGACGAGGTTGTAGACGTTGTTCGACCAGTTCTGCACGGTGGTGTACCGCACGCGGGCATGCTTCTCCACGATGATCTCCACGATGGCCGCGTGAAGTGAGTCGGTGGAGTAGATCGGGGCGGTGCAGCCCTCGACGTAGTGGACGTAGGAGCCTTCGTCGGCGATGATCAGCGTGCGCTCGAACTGGCCCATGTTGGGGGTGTTGATGCGGAAGTACGCCTGCAACGGGATGTCCACGTGGACGCCCTTGGGCACGTACACGAAGGACCCGCCGGACCAGGCCGCCGTGTTGAGCGCGGCGAACTTGTTGTCTCCCGGAGGGACGACCTTGCCGAAGTATCTGCGGACGAGGTCGGGGTACTCGCGCACGGCTGTGTCCGTGTCGACGAAGATGACGCCCTGCTTCTTCAGGTCGTCGCGGATGGAGTTGTAGATGACCTCCGACTCATACTGGGCGGCGACGCCGGAGACCAGGCGCTTCTTCTCGGCCTCGGGGATGCCGAGCCGGTCGTAGGTGCTGCGGATGTCCTCGGGGAGATCCTCCCAGTTCTTCGCCTGCCTGTCGAGCGGCTTGACGTAGTACTTGAAGTCGTCGGCGTTGAATCCCGACAGATCGACGCCCCAGTCCGGCATGGGCTTCTCGACGAAGGCGTGGTATCCCTTGAGCCGCATGTCGAGCATCCATTTCGGCTCGTTCTTGTCGGCGGAGATGGCACGCACGACGTTCTCGTCGATGCCCTTCTTCGCCGCGCGACCCGCCGCGTCGGAGTCATGCCATCCATAGCCGTAGTCGCCGAACTGGCTGATGATCTCCTCGTCGCGCCGGATCTTCTCCTCGTCGACGCGGGACCGGTCGGCCACATACTGGCTCATCTCCACGTCCTGCGCGGCTTCAGACGTCTTTTTCGTCACCGTCCGCTGCCTCCATTCCTCGGAAGTTACCATGCGCTAACCTAACAGACCGGCGCGGGAAACACTAGGGTCCGGGCAGAAATAGGCTGTGTGCGATGTGTGAGATGGACGACGCGCGGGAATGGGTGACATGCGGGCGTGGGACGTGGATGAGGCCGTCCGCACGTCCGGGTCGCACCCACGGACCGCCCCTGCCGCGGGCGGCGACGTCCCCCAGGGTCCGGCGCTCCCCGTCCTCCCCACGGATTCACCGGATGCCCCTCGATGAATCGTCGGTTCGTCGAGGACCGGCGAGTCTTCCCCACGGATACGCAGGCGCCCCGCCCGGGATAACCGGACGGGGCGCATCGAACGCGGACGCACGGGGCGTCAGGCCTCCTTCCGCGCCTCCTCATGGTCGAGGGCGGCCCTCACCAGCCCGCGGAACAGCGGATGCGGACGGGTCGGACGGGACTTGAACTCCGGATGCGCCTGGGTGCCCACGTAGAACGGGTGGACCTCGCGGGGCAGCTCGATGAACTCGGTGAGCTCGCCGTCGGGGCTCTCCCCCGAGATGCGCAGCCCGCCGTCGCGCAGACGCTGCTTGTAGGCGACGTTCACCTCATAGCGATGGCGATGACGCTCGGTGACATGCGTGGTGCCGTACAGCTCGGCGACCAGCGACCCCTCCTCGAGCTCGGCCGGGTAGGAGCCCAGACGCATGGTGTGCCCCATGTCGCCCTTGCCGGCGACGATGTCCTTCTGCTCGGCCATCGTGGCGATGACGGGGTTCTGGCAGTCGGGCTCGAACTCCGAGGAGTTGGCGTCCTCGAGGCCGAGGACGTGCCGGGCGTATTCGATGACCATGGACTGCAGTCCCAGGCACAGGCCCAGCGCCGGCAGCCTGTTCTCGCGCGCGTAGCGCAGGGCGCCGATCTTGCCTTCGATGCCGCGGATGCCGAAGCCGCCGGGGATGACGATGCCGTCGACCTGGCCGAGGGCCGCCTTGGCGCCCTCGTTCGTCTCGCACAGGTCGGCCGCGACCCATATGACGTTCACCTTCGCGTAGTTCGCGAAGCCTCCGGCCTTGATGGCCTCGGTGACCGACAGGTAGGCGTCGGGCAGGTCGATGTACTTGCCGACGATGGCTATGCTCACCTCGTGCTTCGGATGGTGCACCCGGTCGAGGAGGTCCTCCCAGTCCGCCCAGTCCACGTCATGGAAGGGAAGTCCCAGCTCCCGTACCACGTAGGCGTCAAGCCCCTCGTTGAAGAGGATCTTCGGGACGTCGTAGATGCTGGGGGCGTCGACGCAGTTGACCACGCCCTCCTCGTCCACGTCGCACATGAGCGAGATCTTGTCCTTGATCGCCTGGTTGAGGGGGCGGTCGGAGCGCAGGACGAGCGCGTCCGGCGAGATGCCCAGCTGCCGGAGCATCATCACCGAATGCTGGGTGGGCTTGGTCTTGAGCTCGTGGGCGGCGGCGATGTAGGGCACCAGCGAGACGTGCACGAACATGCAGTTGTCGGAGCCGAGGTCGCGTCTGACCTCGCGGGCGGCCTCGAGGAAGGGCTGCGACTCGATGTCGCCCACCGTGCCGCCGATCTCGGTGATGATGACGTCCACGTCGTCGCCGGCCTGAGCGCGCATGCGGGACTTGATCTCGTTGGTGATGTGTGGAATCACCTGCACGCACTGGCCGAGATACTCCCCCGCGCGCTCCTTGCGCAGCACCGACTGGTAGATCTGTCCGGTGGTGACGTTCGCCTTCTGACTGAGGAAGACGTCAAGGAAGCGCTCGTAGTGGCCGATGTCGAGGTCGGTCTCCGCCCCGTCCTCGGTGACGTACACCTCGCCGTGCTGGAACGGGTTCATCGTGCCGGGATCGACGTTGATGTAGGGGTCGAGCTTCTGCTGCAGGACGCGGATGCCGCGGCTGCGCAGCAGACGGCCGAGCGAGGACGCCGTCAGCCCCTTGCCGAGGGAGGACACCACTCCCCCGGTGACGAAAATGTGCTTGGTGATGTGACCCTGGGAACTGCCATGCTGTCTTCTAGCCATGGAACTCCAGCGTATCATCGGCGAATGACCCGGCGTGTTTCATCACGCGTTGTCCTCAGGGAGGAACCTCCCTCCGAAACGCGGCTCGACGACGTGGTCCGCGGCCTCTCAGACCCTCGATCCCACATGGATGGCCACGGCCGAACCCGCCGGCACGGTGACGTGGATGCTCCCCGACACGGAGACGCGGATTGCCGTCGAACAGTCCGTCGAGGAGTACACGTCGCAGTAGGTGCCGGCCGGCAGGCTCGTATGCCAGGTGGCCGTGCTGGCCGAGGAGCCGTTGTTCATGACGAGGAACGCCTTCGCCCCCCGGCCGAAGGCCACGACGTTGTCGCCGTCGGACTGCCAGTCGGTGAGCTTCGCCTTCCCCGCGACGTTATGCCATCCGATCATGCCACGAATCGGGGTGAGCCTCTGGGTGCACGTCCAGCCTGAGTTCGCCGAGCAGGCGGTGTCGGGCACGGAGCTCGCCGTCGCCCCCGGCGCCCCCGAATCCGTGGTGCTGAACTCGTATCCGGAGAAGACGTTCGGCTCGCTGTACGGATAGGCGAGCATGAAGGCGTTGGCGAGCAGATATCTGCTGCCGTCCTTGTACGTCAGCGTGGAGCCGTTGCGTTCGGTGTCCCAGTTGGTGACGAACACGGCCGCCTTCGAGCTAGCCGTGAGGGACTTCGAGATCTCGTCAAGCGTCAGGGTGCCGCCCATAAGCGAGTCGTCGAACAGCCTCTTGAGACGATAGGCGTACTGGAACTCGGAGACCTGACCGGACCGCAGATACCGGTCGGGCTGGACTTCCTTGGCCTCGTTGACCCTGCCGATGACCTCCTGCATCCCCCAGATGCCCTCGACCTCCCGCCCCGTCTCCCTCCCCCCCAG
>CALEGL010000031.1 GCA_937876495.1 uncultured Bifidobacterium sp. | reverse complement strand
CTCGTCGCCGCGGGAAGGTTCCAGCCCATCAATCTGTACTATCAGGCGACGTTCAGCGATCCCCTGCCGTCGGGGACGTCGGTGGCATTCTCCTTCGACCCGAACGCGACGTACCCGGAGTCCTCGACGCAGAAGGCGCAGGTCGACGGCGCGATGGCGTCGATCCATGTGGACCCGCTCAACATGGGGTCACGCTCGATGAAGATCGACGTCTCGGATCCCGGCGTGAGGATGGTCGCGTTCACCGCTCGCGTCAGCGTCATCGGCCATCTGGACTACGCGACGTCGACGATAGGCAGATCCGAATTGACGCCGGCGAAAAGCGCCGGGTCGGTCTCCTATGCGCTGTCCGAAACGCAGGTCGCGCATATCGAGAGAACCGCGCGCATGCTTTCGGAGGTCAAGCTGTTCCTGCTTATCTCCATCATCGCGGTCTATCTGGTGGTTCTGGCGCGCATGACGATCGCGCGCGGGATGCCGCGCGCCTATTTTCTGGCGTCCGTCCTGGGGCTCCTCGTCCTGGTCTTCTTCGTGGCGGACCTGTTCTTCAACCAGGGTCATCCAGTGAAGTCCGATTTCCCCTACAAGAAGGTCATCGTCGGCATCATGGTGGTCTTCGCGATCCTTCTCGCGGCGAACCACCGGGTCGGAACGCATGGGGGGGCACGGGCGCGGAAGATGATGATCGGCGCGGACTACGCGGCGGTCGGATGCTACGCGCTGGCCCAGATCCCCCTGTACATCCATTATCTGGGCGGCTTCGCCGACGAGGCGGCGCATCTGTCCTACATCGCGTTCCTGGTCGACAAGGGCGGGATGATCCCCGATTTCACCGATATGCGCATCTACTCGTATGACGCCGACGCCGGGACCATGGACATGACGTCGGGATCGCAGTTCAACTACCTCGGCCACCCTCCGCTGTACTACCAGCTCATGCGTCTTCTGGGGGGGATGCAGGCGTCGGGGAACACGGTGACATTCAACATGGTCTGGCTCCGTCTTGTCTCCATCGCCATCGGAGCCGCCGCCCTCGGAGTGCTCTTCTATCTGGGCGCGACCCGCATCCCGAAGATCCCCCTGCTGCATCTGCTGTACGCGCTCGTCATCGTCTCGCCCCCGAACCTCATGTTCGGGATCAGCGGCATCTCGAACGACACCCTGGCATTGCTGACGGTCAGCATCACTCTCGTCGGACTGGTGCGCTTCTCCGAACGCCGCTACGACTGGCCCACCTACGCGCTGATCGCCGTCGGCCTCTCGACCAGTCTGCTCACCAAGATCACGGCCGGGCTGCTCGCCGGGCTGATGGCCGTTCTCGTTCTGATCCATGCCCTTGTCACGGAACGGAGCATGAAGGCGATCGCCAACCGCCCCTTCCTCTGCACCACCCCCGTGTACGCGGTTCCGCTCGCCTATTTCGCCGTCGTCTACGCGCGATTCCACACGATTCAGCCCGGCTACCAGAAACTCGCGTACACGGAGTACATCAACAGCGGCTTCTACGTCGCCAACGACCAGCGGTCGACGATGTCGATCATCCAGTACATCCAGTACTTCCTGACCAGATTCACGTACAGCTGGTACGCGATCGCGGGCAGCAGAATCACACCACGGGGAAATATCACGGTCACCAGTCCGAGCACCATCGGGATTACGCTGATCCTCGTGGCCCCGATTCTTCTTTTCGCGCTGAGGGGAGGACGCCGGCACGCTCTTCTGTTCTCCGGGGCCCTGTCCGTGGCGATTGTGTTCGCCATTCATCTCCGCGGAGCGGCTACCGGATTCTTCTCCAACGGATACCCCGGTGGCTATAGCAGTCGCTACTACCTGTGCATGATCGGATTCTTCGGTCTGACGATCGCCTATCTGTGGCGGCGCTGGTTCGTCACGCCGGACCGGGACGGGCCGGATAGGCCCCTGACAACCTCGTCCACAGACGAGGCCGGCGTCGTCCACGGACAGTCGCTGACGCGACTGGGAACGGCCATGACCATCGGTTTCGCATCCCTGCTCGTCATCGACGGATTCATCTGCTCGTTCCTCTACCACTTCCCGGCGCTGGTCAGCGTGGCCGGATAGAGCTTGTGGACGAGCCGCCTGCCCGTTGCGGATGCCCTCGTTGCGAAATCCGTAGGTCAGGCATACCAGGCGATGCCCTCGGCGCTCCATCCGGCGGCCTTCACCTTCTGGTACTCCGCGTAGTTCGTGGTGTACAGATGCTCGCCGTTATGCGGATTGTACAGGCGATAGACGGGGACGGAGCTGTTCTTGTTGGCGTACCATGCGACACCCTCGTATCTCCAGCCCTTGGAGACGAGGATGGTTCTCTCCCCCCAGCTTTCCGTGAAGTGATGGTTGCCGTTGTTCGGGTTGTAGACGCGGTAGACGGGGACTCCGGAGGAGGACGCCGACCGGAACGCGACCATCTCGTAGGTCCAGCCGGCGACGACGAGGTTCGTCACCTCGTTGCCGTTCATCGTGTAATGATGCAGACCGCTGTTCGGATTGTAGACGCGGTAGACGGAACCGGCCGAGGAATCGGCGGTCTTCCTGTAGTTCCCGAAGGCGTTCAGGTCCACAGTGCCGCTTATGCCGCTGATGCTGCCCTGGGACGTATACTGCCATCCGCGGTCGTTCGTCGTCCAGCCCGTGAACGTGTTCCTCCCACCATACTGCGCGACCCATCTGGTTCTGGCCCAGATGGACGGGGAC
>CALEGL010000030.1 GCA_937876495.1 uncultured Bifidobacterium sp. | reverse complement strand
GGGGGATCGGCTGGATTCTCGCGCGGCATGTACGAGACGGTGAAGGCGGGTCGCAGCTCAGCGACGCTGCTTCTCGACGACGACGCCATCAGCGAACCGGAATCAATCCTCCGCGCCAAGCAGTTCGCGGACTACACAAAGCATCCCACCATCGTCGGCGGAGGCATGTTCCATCTCGACAACCGCACGGTTCTCTACACCCAAGGCGAGCGCCTCGATCTCTCGCGCATCTGGATGAAGCCCTCCCTCGGGCTTGACTACAACCACGACTTCGCACGCTTCCCGCTACGCGACTCCCCCGAAAGGCACCGTCGCATCGACTCCGACTTCAACGGCTGGTGGATGTGTCTCATTCCCACGGCGGTGATGCGGGACATCGGGCTGTCCATGCCGTTCTTCATCAAGTTCGATGACACCGAGTACTGCCTACGCGCCCGCGAGCACGGGTATCCGACCGTCTGTCTGCCTGGCGTGGCCGTCTGGCACCAGGCATGGCACGACAAGGATCCGGCAAGGACGTGGGAGGAGTACTTCTTCCAGCGCAACAGATGGATCTGCGGCCTGCTTCACAGTCCTCGCCCTTCATGGAGGTTCGGCTTCGAGATGCTGTACGGCGACCTCAACGTGGGCCTCAAGCTCATCTACTCGGCTCTTGAGCTTCGGCATATGGGGCTGCGCGACATCATGCGGGGCCCCGGATACATCGTGGACACCCTTCCGAGCCAGCTGCGCAAGGTCCGGCAGGCCCGTTCGGGATACGACGACGCGAAGACCTCAGGAGATCTCGATGACTTCCCGGAGCCGCTTGGCGAATTCACGCCCGGCATCGCCCCCACGACGGCCGCGGGCGTCAGGAAGGCCGGCATCCGGGACGTGCTGCACGCGCTTCTCTCTCGCAGAGATGGACGGGGCGCCGAACGCCCCGACGTCATCATCCCCGCGGACCAGGTCATCACCTGGGAGTCCTTCTCCGGGGTCAGGTCAGCCGTCGTCGTCTCGCCGGACGGGAACACCGCCGCTTGGTTTCGCAGGAACGGACGCCTCTTCCGGCGCGGCATCCGCGAAGGGATCGTCCTTGCCGCGCGGATGCTGCATAACTGGAAAGATCTTTCCCGCCGCTACCGCGACTACGACATGAGCGGGTTGGGGACCTGGGAGAGAATCTTCTCGGCTTCGGCCGCGGCTCCGGACGTCGCGGCAGGCACCGACGAGACCGTTCAGTCCAGCCCCAGATAGTCCTTCCAGAACGCCATCGACGTCAGACGCTTTCTGGAGGAGGCATACTCCTTGCGCAGCCGGTCGATGTTGCGCTTGTAGTACCGCAGGTCGGCGTGGTAGCGCTTAGTGATGGCGTCGAACCTGTCGGGGTCCTTGACCCGGATGGCGCCCGTCTTGTTGTACCAGTCGATGACGATGATGATCTTCTTGCCGCGGATCACGCCTGCCGGATACAGCCATCCGAGATAGGGGATCACCACATAGCCCTTGCCTTCGGTGCGGATGATGCGCTGCCCGTTGTCGGTGACGTAGTCGGCCAGACGCTGGAGACGGGTCCGCGGCTTGTCCGAGTCGACGAGCTGACGGTCGATGCTGCTCATCCTGAAGTCAAGTCCCATCTTCCGAGCCTGCTTCTCCAGCTCGGGGAATGGGACCATCCTCTCCTTGCGCTTGTTGGCATCCATGAAGCTGCGTTCCGCCGCGCCATGTTCGGCGATGAAGCCCGGCCCCTTGAGGAAGTCCTCGAAGGCGTCCAGGCAGAGCTCGGCGTTGTCGTATCCGAACTTCTTGAGTTCGAGGCGGATGTTGTTGTGCAGCTCGTACATGAAGTCCGACTTCGGCGCGAATCCCGTCGTGGCCTGGGCGATCATGGTGTTGCGGGTCGTCTGGTATCTTTCGACCGCGGCGTTGTAGCGCGCATGGAAGGACATATGCCAGATGCACAGACCGTTCATCGTGATGAACCTCGGCTGGCACCGCACCCCGTATTCGGCGTCGTCGCAGCGCACGAAGACGGGCAGGGGCAGGCCCTCCCGCTCGATGACCGAGATGGGGATGCAGCAGTACCACCAGGCCGCGTACATAGCCCCCTTCTGGAACTTCTGGAGTCGGTAGACCTCGTTGAAGACGACGTCCTCGTACTTCGTCAGGCGCAGGAACGGCTTGACCGGGGCGAAGGTCCCCTCGCGGGTCATGAAGCCCATGTCCTCCCACTGCTCGTCGCCGATCTCGTAGTTGAGCATGGCGCCGCTGACGAAGGCCTCCGCGTACTCGTCCCTGACGATGCGCAGAAGATTGAACGTGCGCTTGATGCTTTCGGGGGACACGGCGACGTCGTCGTCCATCATGAGGATATGCGTGGCCTTCGGGGTCTGCTCCATCGCCTCGATCATGCCTCGGGTGAATCCGCCCGCGCCTCCGACGTTGTCGTTGGGCAGGATGCTCACGCCGTCCCCGCTCAGGGCATCGGCGTCGAGCGTCCGGCCGTTGTCCATGACGTACATATGGAAATGCCCGCTGATTTCCTCGCCCGATTCGAGGATGTCCCGCCGGATGGCCGCCACGTTGCGCTCGATGAACTTCTCCTTGCGGAACGTGGTGGTGGCCAGGACGAGTTCGACGGTTCTCGGGTCGCCGTCATAGTCGACCGAATAGTAGCTGTTGCGGATGGCGACGGTACCTGTCGTCTCGATTGTGAAGCCGAGGAGAACGTCGGAGTCGTCGGCTTCCAGCTCGATGTCCTCACGTCTCCAATCATCTGACCGTGGTGATTCCCGGACGACGGAGTCCACGAGTTCCGGATGCGCCGAAAACACACCTCCGCGGGTCTCCCGGATGATGCACGCCGCGCCTCGAAGCTCAAGATGGAGGAAAAAACGCTTCGCCGTGGTGTACGTGCGCAGCTTGCGCACTGACAGGGAGTTGAAGTACGTGTTGAAGTCGTAAAGCCCAGCGTTGAGCATGGTCCATTCGCCGGTGGATGGCTCCCGGACGATCGGCGAGTCCGATTTGCAGTACAGGGTCGGATAGCTCACCGACCTCGGATTGGTCTCCAACAGTACGTTCGCGAATCTCATCATCGGCATGGTGCTCCGAACCGCCCCTCCTGTGCTTTCCCGCATCGGCAAACGATTGCCATCATATCCGACCCGACGGAAGGCGGCATACGAGAACGGCCGTGCGCGACGTCGAATCGGTATCCGGGAAGCGGCAAAGGTTATATGCTATGGCAAGGGTTATCGGATGGTCGGGGCTCGAGCACATCGAATCCTGCCCCGAGACGATGACGGGAGCGGTCCCATGGTCATTGCTCACCGTGCACATGATGGTCTTCTTCGAATCGTGCTCTCGGGGATGTCCGCCGTTCTGGTGCTTATCGCCCTGACGGCGGGCTATTCCACGGGGGCGGTGTTCTCCGTTCCTCTGAAGACCCTGAACGCCCTGCTTGATTCGATGGCGTCATCCGGCCCGGTGACATCATCCGTGATCTTCCTCGCCGCATTCCTCCTGGCCTTCGGCTCCCTGGCCCGACGAGGGGAATCGTCCCGGCCGCTCCGATACTCCCTGGTCATCGGGGCGGTCCTCGCCCTGACGCTCACCTTCGGCCCGTACGCGCCGGTCGGCGTAAGGCCGGCGTTCACGGTCAGCCCCGTCCTGCCCAGCCTCCCCGATGACGAGCGCACAGTCTGGTACTGGCTGTTCATGTCTCTGCGGTTCACGGGGAATCTCATACTCTGCACCATGTCCGCGCATGTCTTTCTCAAAGCGGTCTCCCCGGGAACGGCACGTGCCGGCCGCCCCGGGGATGGCAGTCCGCTGACCGCCCTGCGCCATGCGCTGCCGCGTCCTGGGACATGGCGATGCACGACGTCGATCGCACGCTCCCTCACCTGTCTGACCCCTCGCTCCGTGGCGGCCATCGGCGGCGTCATCGCCGTGTCATGGGTTCCCTGGATGGTTCTTCTGTACCCCGCCAACATCGCGGCCGACACGGTAGCCCAGCTCGTCTGGGCCCGGGGGACCGCACCCGCCTGGGACCCCTCGTCGCGCAGCACGATTCCCTGGGCCAGGATGAGCGACCACCATCCGTGGCTGGACACCCTCCTGTACGGCGCGTTCGACAGACTGGGATTCGCCCTGGGGAACGAGGCCTACGGACTGTTCATCCTGGCCGTCCTGCAGACGCTGCTGTGCGCGGCGGCCGTTGCCCTGCTGCTGTGCTATCTCGGCGGCAGGCTCCATGTCCCGGCGCGTCTATGCGCCATCGGCCTAACCTGGTACTGCGCGGTTCCGATCTTCGGCAGACTGTCGATGTCCATCGTCAAGGACTCGACGTTCATGCCCTTCTTCCTGCTTTGGCTGACGGTCTACATGGAATACGTCCGCCGGATACGGACGAACGAAAGGATTGCCGTCTGGATTCCTGTCGCGCTGGTGATCCTGACGGTGGGCTGCTCACTGACGAAGAAGACTGCTCTCTACGTCATCCTGACGGCCCTTCTCGTCCTTCTCATCGCCCTGCGGCGACGAATCCTCACCCTTCTGTGCGTTCTGTCTGCCGTGGCGCTTTTCGCCGGAGTGACCGCTGCGGCCTTCGCCACCCTGGCCATCGCCCCCGGAGGAAGGCAGGAGATGCTGGCCATCCCCCTGCAGCAGACGGCGGCGAACCTGATCGAGAACAAGGGGAGGATCAACGAAAGGGACCGTCGGGACATCGGCGCGGTCTTCATCTGCTCGACGCCCACCCTCACGGACTATTACTCCCAGCAGTCCGCCAACGGCGTGAAGGACCACTGCTTCAACCGCTCGGCGAGCGGGGGGCAGATCGCGCGGTTCCT
Organism: uncultured Bifidobacterium sp.; assembly: GCA_937876495.1. GTDB lineage: Bacteria > Actinomycetota > Actinomycetes > Actinomycetales > Bifidobacteriaceae > Bifidobacterium. Next base: position 1,269 of record CALEGL010000030.1, on the reverse strand, counting down.
TCTGGTCTGGGCCAGGCAGGGCATACGGCATCCGGTCACGTACTGGCGATCGGTGCCATGGCTGCGCGACCCCTTCACCATGGGAGCGATCTACGATGAGGGCTTCTACGTCCATTGGGGATGGGGGGATCGAGGCGGCGAGGACATCCTTCCTGAATATCCGATGCACGCCATGTCACGACCCCAGCGCGTCGGACGCGTGATCTACTACGCGCTGGCCCGCCTTCCCGTCCTTGGGCTTCTCATGACCGAGAACATCTACGTCGTCTGGATCCCGGTCATCGGCATCGGCCTCTGTCTCCTGCGCCGCCAGGGAGGGAACGTCCTCTATGCCGTCCCTCTCCTGGCCTCCATTCCGACGCTCATGCTGGACCCCGCTTATCAGACCCGGTATTCCTGGAGCCTGGCATACGGGTTCATCGTGTTCCTCGCACTGGGCTGGATGGTGACGGCCGACCAATCCCGTCTGACGGACAAGTCCGCTGGTTCCGCGTCGCCCGTCGTCGGTCGGCCCATGCAATCAGCCGGCACGACGTCGGACGATCAGCCCTGACGGAACAGATCGCGGGTGTACACCCTGTCCTTCACGTCGGCGAGATCGTCACTCCACCGGTTGGCGATGATCAGATCGCTGCGACTCTTGAATTCGGCAAGGTCGTGCGTGACCTCGCTTCCGAGGAACTCCCCCGCGTCCAATGTGGGCTCGTACACCAGCATGGAGACGCCCTCGGCGGCCAGCCTCGTCATCACGCCCTGGATGGAGGACTGTCGGAAGTTGTCGGACCCCGATTTCATGGTGAGGCGATAGACGCCCACCACGGGATGGTCGATGCTGGCGACCCTCTCCAGCACCTCGGTAGCGATGAAGTCCTTGCGGGTGTCGTTCGACTTGACGATGGCCTCGATGAGGTTCTGCGGGACCTGGTCGTAGTTGGCGAGAAGCTGCTTGGTGTCCTTGGGCAGGCAGTAGCCGCCGTACCCGAACGAGGGGTTGTTGTAGTGCGAACCGATGCGGGGGTCGAGGCTCACGCCGTCGATGATGTCCTCGGCGGAGAGCCCGCGGGCCGCGGCATAGGTGTCCAGCTCGTTGAAGTAGGCGACCCGCAGTGCGAGAAAGGTGTTGGCGAACAGCTTCACGGCCTCGGCCTCGGTGGACGGCATGAGCAGCACCGGGACGTCGTTCGTCAGTGCCCCTTGTGACATCAGCCCGGCGAACAGCCTGCCGGCCTCCCCTTCGTCACCGACGATGATCCGGGAGGGGTACTGGTT
>CALEGL010000029.1 GCA_937876495.1 uncultured Bifidobacterium sp. | reverse complement strand
CTCAAACTGCGCTTCGCCTCGCCGGTGAAGCGTCTGTTCTCTCTGTCGGGCGTAAAGGCGATGTGCATCGTCGCTGACGCGATTCCGCGCATCCTCCCATGAAACTCTTGGGAGACACCTGCATACTTCCGAACACGGTGCAGTATACACATGACTTGCATACGTTTGCAAAACCTGAGACGCGAGGCGTTTCCGCGCGGGAACCGCCAGTCCGGGTAGGTCCGTGCTGATAGCCTGTGGCGTGTCCGGCCATGCCGGAGACCGACTGGGAAAGGAGTCCCTATGGCCAATCTGCCAGGACCCGAGTGGCTCGACGATGCCGTGTTCTATGAGATCTACCCGCAGAGTTTTCTCGACACGAACGGGGATGGCATCGGCGACATCCCCGGCATCATCGACCGGCTCGACTACGTGCGCGGCCTTGGCTGCGACGCCCTGTGGATCAACCCCTGCTTCGACTCCCCGTTCAAGGACGCCGGCTACGACGTCAGCGACTATATGAAGGTCGCCCCCCGCTACGGCACCAATGCGGATCTGGAGCGGCTGTTCCGCGAGGCGCACTCGCGCGGCATGCATGTGCTGCTCGACCTCGTCCCGGGACACACCAGCGAGGAGCATCCCTGGTTCCGCGAAAGCTCCCGCGTGGAGCGCAACGAGTACACCGACCGCTACATCTGGACCGACAGTGCATTCGAAGGCTACTCCATGCCCTTCATCGGCGGGGAGAGCGAGCGTGACGCCACCTACATCCTCAACTTCTTCAAATGCCAGCCCGCCCTCAACTACGGATTCGCGACGAGGGACCGGAAGTGGCAGATGTCCACGGACTCCCCGGCCGCCAGAGCCACGAGGCGTGCAATGGTGGACGTCATGCGGTTCTGGCTGTCACGCGGCTGCGACGGCTTCCGCGTCGACATGGCGAACTCGCTGGTGAAGAACGACGGGGACGACAAGCCCGAGACCATCCGCGCATGGCAGGAGATGCTCGGCGCGGTCCGGTCCGAGTATCCGGACGCGGTCTTCGTCTCCGAATGGGGGACGCCGGCGCAGTCTCTCGAGGCCGGGTTCGACATGGACTTCTATCTCGACTGGCGCTGGAACGGCGTTCCCAACGGTTACAATCTCCTGGCCCGCAACGTCGACGGGGCTTTGAACGTCAGGGATGACCACAGCTATTTCTCGGCTCATGGAGGCGGAAGCGTCCGTCCCTTCCTTGACCAGTACCTGCCGCAGTACGAGGCGACGCGGTCCAAAGGCCGCTTCTGCTTCATCACCTGCAACCACGACACCCCGCGGATGGCACCGCGCCTCACGGACCGCGAGCGCCGGGTCGGATACGGCATGCTGTTCACGATGCCCGGCGTGCCGTTCCTTTACTACGGCGACGAGATCGGGATGCGCTACCGTGACATCTCCACCAAGGAGGGCGGATACGCCCGCACCGGTAGCCGCACCCCCATGCAGTGGGATGGAGGGAGAAACGACGGATTCTCCACGGCGGACCCGGAGAATCTGTACCTGCCCGTCGACCCCGATCCGCATGCTCCCAACGTCGCCGAGCAGCAGGACGATTCCGACTCCATGCTGCACTGGGTCGAGTCCCTGCTGCGTCTGCGTCGGAGGCATCCCGCGCTGTCCTCCTCCGCGCGCCTCGACGTTGTCGCCGCCCCGGAGGACGGGCGTCTTTTCGCCTATAGACGGACGGCGGCGGACGAGGGCGAGAGTCTTCTTGTGGCGCTGAATCCCGGGTTGTCCGAGGAGGGCTTCGACCTTCCGGCTGACGCCGCCGCAGGGAGGTCTCTGCTGTCGGTGGGGGATGTCCGTATCGGTGGCGGCCGGGCCGTTCTGGGACCCCGGTCCTTCGTGGTGGTCGGGAAGTGAGGGACGTGGTGGACCGGACGGACGGGGACTCCATGGGCGCTCGTACGGGACGGCGCGATGTCGTTTTCTTCGACCTGTACGGCACGCTGATCGACATCCGCACCGACGAGGGGTCCGATGCGCCGTGGATGTTCCTTTCCCGCTTCATCGCCGATCACGGCGGAGACGTCATGGACGGCGGGGCCATCCGATCCTGGTTTGCGGATCGTCTGGCGCGCGCGGTGGCGGACATGGGCGGCGACGATCCGGAGCATGGACGCTTTCCCGAACCTGACGTGCTGCCGATTTACATCAATCTGCTGGGGATCTGCGGAATCCGTGGAACCGGCGGTGGCGAATCGCATGCCCGCGAGGCCGCCTGGGGGTTCCGTAGAAGCAGCACGTCGCTGCTGCGCGCGTATCCTGGCGCCATCGACTTCCTCGGGCATCTGCGCGCGGCTGGTCTGCGGACCGTTCTGGTGAGCAACGCCCAGGCCTGCTACACCCGTCCTGAGCTGCGGCTGCTCGGGCTCGACGCGGCCCTCGACCGGATCGTCATCTCCAGCGAGGAGGGCGTGCGCAAGCCCGACCCCGAGCTGTTCAGGCGGGCCCTGCGCGCTGAGGATGTGGAACCCTCCCGCGCCATCATGGTCGGTAACGACGAGCGATCTGACATCCGCGGCGCGGCCGGTGCCGGGGTCGCGGGCGTGTATCTGCGCACGGCCATCTCGCCCCCGGACGATCCCGCGGCGTCCCCGGACGCCGTGCTGTCGCTACAGGGAGCGGATTATGCGACGCTGGAGGATTTTCTTCTGTCGCGATGATGCGCAGGTCACGGCGGATCTCCCCTGTCCTGACGGGCACGGGGGATGATGGGAGCATGCGGCCCTCGGGGCCGTGGACTGGAGGTCGCATGGACGACGCGCAACGACAGCAGGACCAGGGGAATCAGAAACGCAGGCGGGGTCTGTCCTCGTTCCGGCTCAAGGTGATTGGCGACGCTCTGCTCACTTTGTCGGCTCTGGGCACGACCATTCTCCCACAGGCGCTCGGGAATCCCGGGACGGACAATCTGACGGGCATGACCATCCTCGTCATCTGCGAGCTCGTGTCCTGGTGCGCGGCCCCGATCTTCGCCTGGCTGCTGTGCGAGGGGTATCGCCACACCTCCAGCGTGGGACGGTATCTGCTGCGGCTGACCGTTCTGGCCGTTGTCAGTGAGGTTCCCTATGACCTGGCGACGAGCGGAAAGGTCGTGGACTGGTCCTCCCAGAGCCCCGTCATCGCGCTGGTCGTGGCGCTGCTCATGCTCATCGTCATCGACTGGGCCGACCGTTTCCCGCGCGGGACGCGAACGGCGGTGGTCGTCCTCGCCTCCGTGTCCGCCCTGCTGTGGATGCTTCTTCTGCGCGTGGGGGTGCGGCAGCGGCTGGTGAACGTCGGACTGCTCATCGTGGCCTTCGTCATCGTCTTCCGTCTGCTCCATCGTCGTGAGAACACCATGATGTTCACCGCGGGTCTACTGGGCGCCATGGCGTTCGTGTTCCCCGCCATCGGCGTCGCCGTCGTGCATTACCACAACGACGAGCTCGGATACCGGCATGGCTGGACGCCGTGGGTCCTGTATGCGTTCTACCCGGCGATGCTCGCGGTCTGCGCGCTCGAGGCGATGCCGTAGCCGGTCTCCACCGACGATGCCGGGGCGGCGAAGGGGGCTTCGGATCCGCGGATCACCAACTGGGGGAGGATCGTCTCATGCGGATCGTCCAGATGGCCGCCGGCCATGAGCATCACGGCCTTGCGTGCCGCCGTCCGGCTCATCGCATAGGGGTCCTGTCGCATGGTGGACAGGTCGACGGTGTCCGCGTAGGGGCTGTCGTCGAATCCGACGATCGAATAGTTTCTCGGGCATGCGTACCCGTAGCGGGCGAGCTTGATGATCAGGGGTATGGCCATCATGTCCGTCTGGCAGCAGATGGCGTCGGGGAACTCGTCCAGCGCCAGAAGGGCGGCCAGCGCCGAATCGGCGAAGGCTCGTCCACGAGGCACGGAGAGGACCCGCCAGCGCAGCTCCCGGGACCTCTCGACGTCTCGGCAGGCCGTGACGAATCCGCTGGCCCGCTCGTCGATGCTGGAATGGATGGACGGGGACGCCTCCGAGCATACGTAGACGATGGATCGATGCCCTAGGGAGAGCAGATGACGGGTGGCGGCCTCCATACCCGCCTTGTCGTCGATGCCCACCGAGGCGTCAAGATTGTCGTCCGTCGGGGTGTTGATCCCCACGATGGGCACGCGGATGCGTCTGAGCCTGTCGGCCTCGGCCGGGTCGACTCCGAAGGACGCGACGAAGACGGCGTCGACGTTGCGCCGTATGGGCAGGGTCGTGAAGAAGCTGCGACGGTTCTCCGCGGTGTCGATATGCTGGAACAGCGAGATGTCGTATCCGGCGTCGTGAAGGACGGAGTCGATGCCGGCGAACACCTGGGTGTTGAACCAGCTGGTGACCTCCTCGTTCATCAGCAGCGCGACGCGGTATGTCTGTCCGGATTTCAGGGCCGTCGCCGACCGTGAGATGTTGAAGTCCAGGCGATCCGCCGTCTCCAGGACCTTCCGTCGCGTGCGCTCCGACACCAGCTCGGGGCGAGTGAAGGCGCGCGACACCGTGGAGATGGAGACGCCGGCGGCCTTCGCCACGTCGCGTATGCCCGTCCTTTTCATATCGACCCTTCATCGGATGGATGCGTGGACCCACCTCCATGGTGTGCCCGGACTAAATCAAGGATAGTGCATACGTTGTCAGAGGGGACACGCATCCAGGTCAGGACGTTTCGACTTCGTCCGTCGCCGCTCGCATGAGGCCGTCGCCGCCATTGGGGGGTGGTGCCGCACCGGGGTGACTTCCGATGGAAGCGGCCTTGCGCATCCGCGCATCGCCGCCCGGAAGTCGGGACGGCGGCCCCACGGCCCCTGTCGTTTGCGGGACTTGCCGGCGCGGCGTCCAAATGCTCTGCCATCGTTTGCAAACCGTCGGATATCGTGCATAATGGATAGCTGTCGGACTCAAGAGGCGTCGCGTTTATGGGGCGCAAGACCCAAAGGCGCGCGGCGTCCGGCTCACGGAAGAGAAAGGTTCAATGATGAATCGAACAGTGAAATCCGTTGTGGCGATGGCCGCCGTGGCGGCAATGTCGCTGGGTGCGCTCGCCGCGTGCGGCAGCTCCAGCTCATCGGATTCGACCGGCAAGGTCTACTATCTGAACTTCAAGCCGGAGGTCGCCACAGACTGGAAGACCCTGGCGAAGGACTACACGAAGCAGACCGGCGTCCAGGTCACGGTCGAGACGGCCGCCTCGGACACCTACGAGCAGAAGCTCAAGAGCGAGATGGCGAAGTCCAACGCCCCCACGCTCTTCCAGGTCAACGGCCCGGTCGGGTACGCGAACTGGAAGGACTACACGGCGGACATGTCGAACACCGCCGTCTACAAGGAGCTTCAGAACAAGAGCGTCGCCCTCAAGGACGGCAGCAAGGTCGTCGGCGTCCCCTACGTCATGGAGACCTACGGCCTGATCTACAACAAGACCCTGCTCAACAAGTACTTCAAGCTGTCCAACGCCGTGGTCACCTCGGTGGACCAGATCGACTCGTTCAAGACGCTCAAGGCCGTGGCCGATGACATCCAGGCGCGCAAGAGCGAGCTGGGCGTCAAGGGGGCCTTCACCTCGGCCGGATTCGACTCCAGCTCCGACTGGCGCTTCAAGACGCATCTGGCGAACCTTCCGCTCTACTACGAGTTCAAGGCCGACAACGTCACCAAGCAGCCCTCGAAGATCAAGGGCACCTATCTGCCGGAGTACAAGAAGGTCTTCGACATGTATCTGACCGACTCCACCACGGACCGCACGCAGCTGAGCTCCAAGACGGGCGACGATGCGACCTCCGAGTTCGCGCTCGGCCAGGCGGTCTTCTACCAGAACGGCACCTGGGCGTGGAGCGATCTGCAGAAGGCCGGCATGAAGGCCTCCTCCATCAGCATGATGCCGATCTACTTCGGCGTGGATGACGCCAACGAGGGTCTGGCCACCGGCTCCGAGAACTACTGGTGCATCAACTCGCACGCCTCCGATGCCGACCAGAAGGCCACCGCGGCGTTCCTCAAGTGGGTCATCACCTCCAAGACCGGCAAGGATACGCTGAGCCAGACCATGGGCTTCACCACGCCGTTCAAGACCTTCAGCGACGAGACCAGCGACAACCCGCTGACGCAGGCAGCGGTCGCCGACCAGAAGTCCGGGAAGACGCAGGTGAGCTGGAACTTCACCATGATGCCGTCCGAGCAGTGGAAGAACGACCTGGGCAACGCCCTCCTCGAGTACGCCCAGAAGACGGGTTCGTGGAGCGCCGTCAAGACCGCGTTCGTCGACGGATGGGCCACCGAGTACGCCTCGGCGAACCAATCCTGATCCAAGGGCGAAAGCCCAAGGACGGCGGGCGACGGGTTCGCGCCTCATCGATGAACTTCGTCGATGAGGCGGTGATTCGCCGGCCGTGACGTCGAAGGGGCCATCCCGGAAACCTCCCCCGGGATGGCCCCTTCGCCGTATTCTTATGCAGCGTTCGCGCGCCGTATTCGTATGCCGGTGCCCTGCGCATCCGTGCTGCAGACCCGAACGGGTCAGGGGCCGGCGAGGACGTCAGATGGAGGCGGAGGCCCTTCCCGCGGAACGGGCGGTCGTGCTCGAGCGGATGACGAGCTCCGCGGGCACGACGTCGAAGGGGTCGTCGACGTCGTGCCCCTCGATGAGCTCCAGGGTCTTGCGTCCCGCTTCACGCGCCAGCGACAGGGGATCCTGCCGGATGGTGGTGAGCCCGATATCGGCGGCATAGAACGCGTCATCGTATCCGGCCACCGAAACGTCTCCCGGCACCCGCACGCCGGCGCGCAGCAGCTGGAACAGCAGGGGGACGGCGATCGCATCCTCCTGGCACACCACCGCCGTGGGCATGGTCGGAAGGCTCATCAGGGAGGTGAGGATCCGGCTGACGCGGTCGGGTCCGTCGTCGGCGACGACGGTCGTCGGGTCAACGCCGCCCTCCCGACAGCATTCCACGAAGGATTCGTAGCGTCTCTGCACGCTGAAGTGCAGGGAGACGGCGCGGGACGTCCGCACGTAGGCGATGGATGTGTGGCCGAGGCCGAGAAGATGGCGTGCCATCAGCCGCGACCCCTGCTCGTCGTCGATGTTGACGGCGGCCGAGAATCCGGCGTCCTGGGGATTGACGCAGTTGATCCCCACGATGGGGACCCCGACGTCCTCGAGACGCGTGAGCTCCTGCGAATCCACCCCGAAGGATGCGACGATGACCGCGTCGGCGTTGCGCCGCACGGGAAGCATGGAGAAGAACCCGTGCCTTTCCTCGACGCTGGAGATCTGGAAGATCGATAGGTCGTAGCCGGCCGGATGCAGCACCTCGTTGAGTCCCTCGGTGACGGAGGCGTTGAACCAGAGGCGCAGTTGGTCGCTCATAAGAAGCGCCACGCGCATCGCCCGCCCCGACTTCAGCGCGGCGGCCGACCGCGATATCGAGAAGTTGAGCTGGTCGGCGATGTCCAGCACCTTCCTTCTGGTCGCCGCGGACACCATGTCCGGCTTGGTGAAGGACCGGGACACCGTGGACACGGAGACGTGGGCCATGCGCGCCACGTCCTGGATACTGACCGCCAAAGTGGACCTCCCCATCGAGGCCGTGAACCATGGGGACGTGAAAACTCCAACGTTTGCAGTATCCCATGGTTCGCGGGAACGCCACTGTTTCCTTGATAAATCCATCATAGCGCGGGTGCGACGCGCTCGGAATGCACGCTTCTGACCCGCGGCAATGACAACGTTTGATTTTCGCCTCGAAGGTGATACGCTGGTGCCCCAACGGAATCCCAATGACTCCGCGCCTGCCGAGGATGACGGGCCACGACGAGGGAATTCCCGCGGAACCCTACTCGAGGAGGAGAAAGTGGGCGCGCAATGATTTCTATGGCTGGAAAGACGATACGACGGTGGTGGGCCCTGTTTGCGCTGCCCACCTTCGCCGCGTTCCTCATTGGTTTCCTCATCCCCTTCGTCCTGGGCGTGTATCTGAGCTTCTGCAAGTTCAGCACGGTCACGGACGCGAAGTTCGTGGGGACGAGGAACTACACGAAGGTGTTCTCGGATCCCGACTTCATCCATGCGCTGTGGTACACGACGGCGTTCACGATCATCACCACGGTGGTCATCAACGTGCTCGCCTTCGCCATCGCCTACATGCTGACGAAGGCGATCAAGGGGTCGACGCTCTTCCGTTCGGTGTTCTTCATGCCGAACCTCATCGGCGGCATCATCCTGGGCTACGTGTGGATGCTGCTGCTCAACGGCGTGCTCGCGCACTGGGGGCGGTCGATCACCTACTCCGGGACGTACGGCTTCTGGGGCATGGTCATCCTCGTCTGCTGGCAGCAGATCGGGTACATGATGATCATCTACATCGCCGGTCTGCAGAGCCTACCGACGGATGTGCTCGAGGCGGCGGCCGTGGATGGAGCCAGCTCGCGGCAGACGCTGTTCCGCGTGACCATCCCGCTGATGATGCCCTCGATCACCGTATGCACCTTCCTGACGGTGACCAACGGATTCAAGCTCTTCGACCAGAACCTCGCGCTCACCGGAGGCGCTCCGTCGTACAAGTCCGAACTGCTCGCCCTGAACATCTACCGGACGTTCTACGGGCGCTTCGGATATGAGGGCGTCGGACAGGCCAAGGCCGTGGTGTTCTTCATCATCGTCGCGGTCATCTCTCTCGTCCAGAACAAGCTCACGAGAAGCAGGGAGGTGTCGGCATGAGCGACAAGGTCAGGCATTCGGGTCTGTGGACGGCGTTCTTCACCGTCATCTCGCTGGCATGGATCTTCCCCATCGTCCTGGTGGTCGTCAACTCCTTCAAGAAGAAGGTGTACATCTCCGCGAACCCCTTCTCCCTGCCGAACAAGGAGTCGTGGGCGGGCCTGGAGAACTACGTGCGGGGCGTCGAGCTCACCGGGTTCTTCGACAGCTTCATCTGGACGGTGGTCATCACTGTGGGTTCGGTCATCCTCATCCTCCTGTGCACGTCGATGTGCGCCTGGTGGATCGTGCGTGTCGACAACTGGGCGGCCAAACTGCTGTACATGCTGTTCCTGTTCAACATGATCGTCCCCTTCCAGATGGTGATGTTCACGCTGTCGAAGCTGGCGGACACCCTGGGGCTCAACACCCCGTGGGGCCTGTGGATCATCTATCTCGGCTTCGGCGCGGGTCTTGCGGTGTTCATCTTCACCGGCGTCATCAAGGGCATCCCGCAGGAGCTCGAGGAGTCCGCCATGATCGACGGCGCGAGCGTTCCCAGGCTGTTCTTCCAGATCGTCGTGCCGATCATGCGGCCGTCCATCATCTCGGTGGCCATCCTGCAGACCATGTGGATCTGGAACGACTACCTGCTTCCGTATCTGACCATCGACGACCTGGACAAGTACAAGACGATCTCGATCGCCGTCCAGTACCTCAAGGGCGGTTACGGTTCGGTGGACATCGGCGCCATGATGGGCTGCCTCGTGCTGGCCATAATCCCGATCATTGTGTTCTACCTGCTGTGCCAGAAGTACATCATCAAGGGGGTCATGGCCGGCGCCGTCAAGGGCTGAGGCCGTGGGTCCAAGGGTTCCTGGCCCCGGACCGGGCGCGTCCCTGAGACGCGTCACGGAGCCGTGGGGGAGGGGCCCGTAGCATGAAGGTGCGTCGTCGCGCTCGCGGCCCGTACCTTCATCCGTATTCGTCGTTCCGCGATGCCGACGGATGGCCGTCTTCGTGTGGCCGTGCACGGATGACCGTGGCCGCGCGCGGGAGTGGGATTCGTCCGGCGCGGGTCGTCGTCGCGTTCCGAGCGGCGGCCCGACGTCGCGGAAAGCAGCAAGGAGGTCGTCCATGTCGTTCCTGTCGCCTGATTCGCGTTTCATGCGCGGTCTGGAGAGCACCACCGACGCCATCTGGCTCACCATCCTCATGGCGGTCACCAGCCTGCCGGTGGTCACCCTGGGGGCGGCGGTGACGGCGGGGCATGACGCCGCCCGCCGGTCCATCATCGGCCAGGGGCATGTGACCTCCAACTATTTCCGGGCCTTCCGCTCCGACTTCATGAAGTCCACGCTGCTGTGGCTGGTGTTCGGGCCGGTCGCGGCCGCTGTCGTGCTCGTGGCCCTCACCGTGCATACGACGCTCGTCTACGTCCCGCTTTTCGCCGTGGGGATTCTGTGGCTTGTGGGATTCGAATGGGTATGGGCCTTCCAGGCGCGCTTCGACAACACCGTCGGCGGGACGCTGGCGAACGCCTACGTGGTGGGAATCTCCCATATCGGCGCCACCCTGGCGATGATCGCCATGGACGTCGTGTACGTCGCCATCGTCATCGCCTCGTGGGTGTATCTGCCCCAGGGGCTGTACCTGCTGTTCCTGCTGGGCTACGGGACGCTGGTCATGCTGCATACGCCGATCCTCGAGCGCGTGTTCATGCCCTATGTCAGGAAGGCGGCGGAGGCTTCGGGAAAGGATCCCGATGCGACGGGCCCCGCTGCGGCGGAGGACGCGACGCGGGAGATGACGGCATCGGATATGGATCCGATGGGATCCGCGGAACCGGCGGCGGGGAGTCCGACGCCGAAGAAGGATGCGCGATGAATGCGCGGGCGGATGGAATGTGAGAGATGGACGGGAAATGGAAAAGGGAACGAGATGAGCGGGAAGATGATGGGTG
>CALEGL010000028.1 GCA_937876495.1 uncultured Bifidobacterium sp. | reverse complement strand
GACGAGGATGACGAGGATGACGAGGAGGGGGAAGATGCGGAGGACGACGACGAGGACGACGACTTCAGCGCCGCGGCGTCATCGGCCTTCTCGATGCCGTAGGCAAGCTCGGTGTACCACGGCAGCACCGTCGTGGACGTTCCGCTCGAGGTGGAGGACGAGGACGACGATGACCCTTCCACGGCCTCCGGATGCTCGACGTGCACGGAGACCTCGCCGGGGAAGACGAAGCCGAGACGCTCCCGCGCCTGTGCGGTGACGTAGGCCTTGTCATCCCAGCGGGCGATCTCCGTCTCAAGGGACCGCTTCTGGGCGATGAGAGCCGCCTCCTGCCGTTTGAGTCCGTTGAGCTGGGCCACGTCCAGCGCATAGGTATGGAAGGATGACACCAGCTGGATGGCGCCAAGGGCGACGATGATGAGCGAGACGAAGAAGGCCAGGGGCCCGGACCCCGCACGGCGTCGGTCCTTGCCGTCCTTCCGGCGGGTGCCTCGTGATGAGCTCATGAAAACGACCGTACCCGCCGCATTCGACTGAACGCGGCGGGTACGGCTGAAGGCCGAAGCCCTGAACGAAGCCCGGACTACTTCACATACTTCTTGCAGGCCTTGAACGCGCTGTACCCGGCGTACTGCGCGGTGGAGCCCAGCTCGTCCTCGATCTCGAGAAGACGGTTGTACTTGGCGATGCGCTCGCCACGCGCCGGGGCGCCGGTCTTGATCTGGCGGGTGTTCTTGGCGACGGCCAGGTCGGAGATCGTCGTGTCCGGGGTCTCACCGGAGCGATGGGACACCATGGAGGTGTAGCCATTGGCCGTGGCCAGCTCGATGGCGTCGAGGGTCTCGGTGACGCTTCCGATCTGGTTGAGCTTGACGAGCAGCGAGTTCGCGGCGCCCATGTCGATGGCCTTCTGCAGGCGCTTCGGATTCGTCACCAGCAGGTCGTCGCCGACGAACTGGAGGCGGTCGCCGAGACGCTTGGTGATGGACGCCCAGTCATCCCAGCCCTCCTCCTCGAAGGGGTCCTCGATGGAGACGATCGGGTACTCGTTGATGAGCTTCTCGTAGTAGTCGAGCATGTACTCGGCGTCGCGGTCCGCGCCGTCGAAGTGGTACTTGCCGGTCTCCTTGCTGTAGAACTCGGAGGAGGCCACATCGAGGCAGATGCCGATCTGGCGTCCGGGCTCGTAGCCGGCGGCGGAGATGGCGTCGACGATGTACTTGAGGGAGTCCTCGTTGGACTTCATCTTCGGCGCGAAGCCGCCCTCGTCTCCGAGACCGGTGGACAGACCGTCCTTCTTGAGGACGTTCTTGAGGGTGTGGTAGACCTCGACGCCGGCGCGCAGGGCCTCGTGGTAGGAATCGAAGCCGTACGGGGAGATCATGTACTCCTGGATGTCGGTGGCGAAGTCGGCGTGGGCGCCGCCGTTCATGATGTTCATGTTCGGAACGGGGAGGACATGACCGTTGGTGCCGCCGATGTAGCGGTACAGCGGAAGCTCCGCCGACTGGGCCGCGGCATACAGCGCGGCGAGGGACACGCCCAGGATCGCGTTGGCGCCCAGCTTGCCCTTGTTCGGGGTGCCGTCGAGCTCGATCATGGTGTCGTCGAGGGCGCGCTGGTCGGAGGCGTCCATGCCGATGACCTTGGGGGCGATGACTTCGTTGACGGCCTTGACGGCGTCCAGGACGCCCTTGCCCTGATAGCGGGACTTGTCGCCATCGCGACGCTCCCACGCCTCGGCCTCGCCGGTGGAGGCGCCGGAGGGAACAAGACCGTGTCCGAACGCGCCGTCCTCGGTCTCCAGATAGACCTCGACGGTCGGGTTGCCGCGGGAATCGAGGATCTCGCGCGCGTAGACGCTTTCAATTGCTGCCACAACTACTCCTTCAACGTTAGGTTGTGCTGTCTCTCCCAGAATAGTGGGGTTGATGGACGATGACCCCGCGCCGGACGGCGGTTCGTGCGCGTTCACGGACGTCGTCCGTCGGTTCCGTCGATGGACCCACACGCCGGACGCGCGCCTGACCGAAACGTCAGACGGCGGAATCCGCGGAATACGGGGGAAGCGTCGCAAGCTCATCCTCGGTAAGCCGCAGACCGACGGCCTCGCGGTCCTCCCTCGCCTCCGCGACGCTTCTCGCGCTGGGGATGACGAACAGCCCCGGGTCGCGGGCCAGCTCCCAGGCGAGGACGACCCGCTGGCGGGAGCATCCGCGTCGCCGCGCCACCTCCTCGAAGCCCGCGAACGCCCTTTCGTCGACGGGGTCGAGGAAGCCTCCCAGGGGGGAGAAGCAGACGAAGGCGAGACCGAGCGAGCGGACGTGCGCAAAGGTCCCCTCCGGGTCGAGGAAGGCCGGGGAGTACATGTTCTGTACGGCCACGAGCCTGTCGCCGAGGATGCGCCGGGCGATGTCGATGTCCTCGGCTCCCACGCGGGAGACGCCCGCATAGCGGGCCACGCCGGCATCCACGAGGTCCCGCAGCACTTCCATCTGCTCGACGTAGGGAAGCTGAGGGTCGTCGCAGTGCGAGTAGAGCAGGTCCAGCGTGTCGACGCCGAGCCTTTGCGCGGACTGCCGGGCGTCGGCCGCCATGGTCTCGGGTCTGGCGTCGGCCTTCCAGCCATAGCGCCCGGTCGTCGGGTCCCAGGTGCGCCTCCACCCGGTCTTGGTCGCCACAAGCACCTGATCACGCGGACCGTCCCACGTCGCCAGGGCGTCCCGCACGAGCGTCTCCCCGTATCCGAGATCGCCCGGCGTGCCGGTCCCCGCCACGGTCGGCAGGTAGTAGGACCACGCGGTGTCGAGATACCGCGTCCCCGCGTCCAGCGCGGCGTGAATGACGTCGATCGCGGTCTCCCGCGAGGGACGTCCTTCCACCGCCAGCGCCAAGGTTCCGAGCCCCAGCCTCGGCACGTCGTATCCGGCAAGCATCGTCATCGTCGGTTCCTCCCCTCCCCATCGTCGCGATGGATCGCTGGCGTCGTCCTTCCGTTCGTCCTCCGGTCCTACTCCGGGAAGTCCCCGAGGTCTATGCGCGGAACGTCCATTCCCAGCGCCCTCATCTCGACGACGGGGTTGGTGAACTCGCGTTCACGGGCGATGAGCCCGTCGCGCATCTCGAAGGAGTACAGGAAGTGGTTGCGGTAGTCCACGGGGTCGTGCCCAGGAAGACGAAGCGTCCCCTCCCCATCGGCCTCGGCCCACAGCTGGTCGGGGTCGTCCGTCGTCCAGACGCGGACGTTCGTCCATCGCCAGTCGAGGAAATGCCGAGCCGACCATTCGTCGTACCGCGCGATGGTCTCGCGTCCCGTGACGACGACGGGACGCCCGTCGTCGGACGTCCACAGTCCGGACACGCCGTCCTCCTGGAAGAGCCCATGCCGCCGCAGAAGGGCGGGACCGCTTCCGGACCGCAGATACGTCTCCACAACGCGCCGGTTGGCCCTGGCGCGGGCGTCGGCCGAGTCCCCTGCGATGCCGGCCAGGGACGGCGAATCCCCGGAGTCGGCCGCGGACCCGGCGTCCACGGGCTCCGCCTTTGTCCGCGGGACTTCCGCCACGAGCGCCGCATACCCGACGACGGCGGCGATGACGGCGCGGAGATGATCCAGCGACGTCGACCAGTCCCCCGGCACCTCGATCGAATGGTTCCCTCCGGGCAGCACGAGGATGCGGTCCGTCAGTCTTCCCGCCCGGTGCGGGTCGAAGTAGGGGTCGGCATCCCCCGCGCAGACCAGCGGCGGAACCACGCCGGTGGAACCTCGGGGAACGCCCGACGCGGCATCCCCTCCGGCGGCGCCAAGGCGGGCGTCGTCGGGGACGGAGATGACGGAGCGATGCGGGTCGAAGGGCGGAGGATTGAGCACGGGCGTCATGAGAATCGCGGGGACCCCACGGTCCGCGAGATGCGGGTACGTGAGCGTCGACAGCGATTTGGTGACGACGAGGCGCGGGACCGGCCGGCCCGACAAGGCCGATGGACCGCCCCGTCTGACGCCGTCCCCGGCGTCCTTCCCACAGCTCTTCCCGGCGTCCTCGTCAAGCCACGCGTCGACCGCACGGTCCATAAGACGGATGGTGGAGGGGAAGTCGATGGTCTCCGGCAGGTCGAGGTCAAGACGGTCCACCAGCCATCCCCCCGAGGACAGGGCCCGCGCCGACCAGTACAGCAGCGGACGGTCGACGGTGTACCCGATGCCGGGCATGACGAGGACGCGGCCGGTCGGAGCCGTCGTTCCGGCGCTTCTCCCCCACGGACGGATGATGGCGGTGACGCCGTCCGATTCGATGCGAATCCCCATTCCTGCCTCCCCGTTCCTCCGCATGCGGTTCCGGCATGCAAGCCGGCCCGCAGCCATGGATGCGGCGGCGCCGGAGACGACCGATTCCGCCATCCGTGCCGGCGGCGCCGGATATGACGACGACAACGACCACGAGCCGTCCTCCCCGGCCGGACGACGACCGACGGGACCATGATAAGGATGCGGTGGACCCACGGGCGGTCCGGACCGTCCATATCGCCGTCCCACGGGTCATGGGCGCCGGCGTGTCCGTGTCCATACCCGGTTCCTAGGATTCAACGCGACACGGGGTGCCCGGGCCAAAACCTCAGAATGGCTGGAGCGACGAAGGTCGCGAAAGCCGGTTGGCCGGGCTGAGATCACACTCGTCGAACCTGATATAGCCAGAACTATCGAAGGGAATGTCCGATGCATGACGTCTTCATGCGTCGCCATGGCCGCCTATCGAATCCGGCGTCCAGCTCCGCATGCCGCGGAGGGACGATCAGTCGACGGCCGAGCGGCGATTCCATCCGTATGACCATCCCGGGGAACCGGCACAGGCGCACGCCCGCCGCGTGGGCGTTCTCCTGGCTGTCCACGGCCTTGCTGCTCGTCTGGTGGTGGGCGGCGACCCGGGGACCCTCCGGCCCCCGCCCCCTGCCCTCACCCGTCGAGGGCCCCGGGGCCTGGCGGTCCCCGGACGCCGCGGGCATCCCCTGGCCG
>CALEGL010000027.1 GCA_937876495.1 uncultured Bifidobacterium sp. | reverse complement strand
CGGCGCTGTGGACGTACGTGCGAGAGAGCGTGTTGTGTTGTAGACGCGCGGGGCACAACCGGGCACTCCACCTCCCTATTCGTCGGCAGCGTCGGATGTGTATAAGGGACAGTGATGGCGCGTCCCGCCTCGTCGACGTCCGTCCATCCTCCGGCGGAGGCGTCGTAGCGATGCGCGGGCATCATCGACATCCCCGCCGTGGTGAAGGCCATGGCGACCGACCCGTTGGCGAGATCCGAACGGAACTCGGTGTCGAAGCGGTAGGGCAGACGCAGGCTGCGCACGAGCAGGGCCAGCGTCTGGCGGTACGTCCACTCGGAGGGACGGGCGGACCCTCCCACGGGCGCGTCCTCGCCGGCGATGCGACCCGCGGTGGCGCGGGCGACGTCCATCAGACGCAGCACGGCGTCGACGCCGTTGTCGTTCAGCGGGTCGACTGCGGCGGAGTCCTCATGGGGAAGGGCGATGATGGCGGGGTCGGCGAGAAGGGCGAGATCCATCCTCGCCGCCTGCTCCCTGGTGACCGTGTCCTCGGTGAGCGACGATCCCAGGCGCATGCCGTGCTCCAGGCAGGCGCTCACCGCGGCGAAGCGGTTGAGGTTCCCCTCGATGCGCAGGCTTCTGAGCACCGCGGGGAAGGCGAGGGAATCCCCCCATCCGAAGACGAAGCCCCCCGAATAGCTCGAGGTGTACAGGTGAAGAGGCTCCGCTCCATGCACCGGCTCCAGCCCGGGCAGAGGACCCAGGACGCCGGCCTCGTCCATGAGGTCGATGAAATGCTCCTCGAGCCCCGACACCCGCAGACCGTGCCCACGGGCCCGTCTGGCGTCGGCGACGCTCCGACGGATCGCGCCGGTGGGAGCCTCCCTGTTGAGGCGGCGGAAGATGTTCCCGGAACCGAACCCCAGCAGCAGGCCGGCGAAGCGCGGAAGAAGATACGAGGAGAGGAATCCGATGGTCAGGGCGTCCCTGTAGCCCAGGTCAAGCCGTCTCTCCGGAGGCAGCGGCATGCGCAGCTGTCCGAGCTCGTATCTTCCATGGCGTTTCATCCACGAGGCCAGCCAGATCATGGCGCCGGTGGAATCGCGTCCCACCATGCCTCCCTGAACGACGCGCACGCCCTTCGCAGGAGCGGTTCCACCCCCGCGCCGGTCATGCCGGTTTCGAAGGCCGAACCCCGAATCATCCCGCGCCATGCCGTCGTTCTCCCGGGTGAACATGAACTCCGGTTCGACGTCGTGCACATCCATATGGACGTCCATGCCGGCGAACACCCGGCCATGGTCGTCGGCGAGCGCGATGGGGGCGAAGCGCGCACGCCCCATGAAGACCCCGATGGAGAATCCCCGTCCGATGGTGGATTCCAGCTGAGCCCATCCCAGCGTCATCCCGTCGGGGACCCCCGGCAGCCCCGGGAAGGCATGCCTTTTCGTCACGGGCGACAGCCAGAGGGCCTTGTCCTTCAGCTCCTCCAGGGCCTTCGCATCGGCAGGCAGGCCGTCGGACCCCTTCCGACGGGCGCGTCGGCCCGTTCCCAGGATCCGCATGGCGCGACGCTCCAGCGCCCGGAGGCAACCGGACACGCCGGCCACGACGTCCCGGGACCCGCCCGCGGAACCGGAGGGATTCGTTTGTGGGGACATGGCAGCAATCCTTTCCGGGCGTGACGACATGACGCTTATAGAATAATGGCCGTGAACTCCCTCATGTCCGGGCGCGCGCGACGCCTTGCGTGTATCGCCATGGCGCTGGCCGCGGCCGTCATGCTGCTCGAGGTCGTGGCATTCAATCTCCCCTTCTGGACGACGATGTCGGCAAGCACGGACTCCACGTCGGCCACGAACTCGCTGGGCGAGGGGCTGGAACGCACCAAGGACGGCCTGCTGCGCGTGACCGACCCCACGGAGGCGTATCTGGACGTCAGCGCCGACGGGACCTCGGGATACGCCCGCATCGACGCCGCATCCGTCCCCCGCCGGGATGCCACGGCCACGCTGACGCTGGTGAACGTGCGTCTGGACTCCGACGGCCGGACCGGACGGGCGACGTCGGTGACGACCTCGGTGGCCCGTTCCCTGTACCTGCGCACGGATGCGACGTCATCGATACGCCTGTGGATCCAGGAGCCCAAAGGCTCGCTGGTCCCCTTCACGGCGATACGGGCGAACGTCAGGGTGCCCTTCGAAATCTCGTGGATCCGCGTGGCGGTCATGGCCGCGCTGGCGCTGCTGCTGATGGCATGGAGGCCGGGGTCGTCATGGTGGCGCATCCGCCTCGATCCCTCCGACGGACGTCAGAGGTCGGTGGGGGTCGCGCTGATCGTCGGCGTCGTCGCCCTGGCCGTCGGCGACGCCGCCCTGCAGATCTGGTACGACTATCCCACCGTCTTCCATGACGCCGGAGGGTACACGTACGACTTCGGGCAGTACGACCATGTCGCCGACGCCCTGCTGCACGGCCGGACATGGCTCGACCTGCCGGTTCCCGACGCCCTGGCCTCGGCGTCGGACCCCTACGACCCGTCCGCGCGCCAGAGCCTGCTCTCCCGGGGGGTCGGCCCGATCTACTGGGACTACGTCTTCCACGACGGCCGCTGGTACTCGTACTTCGGGGTGATTCCGGCGGTGCTGCTCTTCCTGCCCTACCGGGCTGTGACCAGCCTGTGGACCCCCTCCGGCCTCGGTCTGCCCACGGCGTCCGCCGTGGCCCTGCTGCTGGGCGGGTTCCTCGTGTTCGCCTCGCTGCTGCTGCTGCGCGTGCTGCGCCGCGCGGTGCCCCAAATCAATCTCGCCGCCGCGACGATGGCCGTGTCGGCCATGGTTCTGGGCTCCGGACTGTCATATCTGTGGTATCAGCGCAACTTCTACACCGTGCCCTTCGTCGCCTCGCTGATGTTCAGCTGTCTGGGCCTGTGGCTGTGGCTGGGCGCCGCCGACGGACGCGTCTGGCGCCGCCACGCGCTCGTCATCGATGGCGCAGCTCCTGTGAGTCTGACCCGGCTGGCCGCGGGATCGCTGTGTCTCGCGGCGAATCTGGGATGCCGTCCGCCTTTCGTGCTCGCGGCGCTCACGGCCTTCCCCATCTTCCTTCCCCAGCTGAAGGCCCTGATGGCCCAGGCCCGGAGACGGACCCTGCGGAGACGGACCATCGCGACGCTCAGCGCGGCGGTTCTCGGACCGGCGGCGCTCGTCGTCCTCCCGCTGCTCGCGTACAACATGATCCGCTTCGGATCCCCGCTGGACTTCGGCGTGAGATACCAGCTCACCGTGACCGACATGACGGCGTACCGGATGCCGCTGGCCAACTTCGTGCCCATCCTCGGCTACTATCTGCTGCTCCGCCCGCACTTCACGGACGCCTTCCCCTGGATATCCGTCGCCGCGACGTCCTTCCCCCGATGGGGCTACTCCTCCCCCGTCGTCGGAGGACTGCTTCTCACCTGCCCGCCGGCCGTCCTGGCCGTCGTCGCGCCGTTCATGCGCCGACGTCTGGGAAAGGGCGGCCTTCATCCCTTCCTCGTCTCCTGCTCCCTGCTCTCGCTGGCGATCATGGCCCTCGACGCCGCCGAGGGAGGGCTGGCCTGGCGGTATGCCTCGGACTTCTCATGGCTGGTCATGATCCCCGCCGCCACGGCGATGGCATCCGTGCTCACGCCCGAGAGAACGGGCGGCCGCCACGAAGCCATCGCCGTCATCGTCCGTCTGGTCGCCTTGGCGGCGATGCTCGCCACCCTGGCCATCGCCGTGACGTCCCTGTTCGTCATCGGCAGGGAGAATCCGCTGATCACCATGTCCCCGCAGTCCTACCACACGGTGTCCTCCTGGTTCCTCGCCTGGTCGTAGCACATGACCGGCATGGGGACGGCGAATCCAGGACGTCTGGCGGAGGCAGAGACGGAGCCTGATCACGGGATGCCGACGGGTCGAGGACCTCTGGGCCATGACATCTAGAATGAATCCCATGGGACTGTTCCACAGGGCATCACGCGCCGTCCCCGCCTCCGCCGATGGGGACGGCGGCATACGGCTTGCGCTCGGGCATGTCGGATACGTCTTCCCTGACGGATCCGTCGGCCTCCACGACGTCACCTGCGCCTTCGCCGCGACGTCGACGGCCGTGATCGGACTCAACGGCTCGGGGAAATCCACGCTTCTGGGGGTTCTGGACGGCTCTCTGACGCCCTTGACGGGTTCCGTGAGGGTGGAGGTCGGGGATGCGTCGCTGGACTTCTCGCGGCGACGCGACCGCCGTCGTCTGTCCCGTCTCGTCGTCGGCGTCGACGCCGAACGTCTGCCTCCGCGTCTGCGCCGGCTCCGGACCGTCGCTCAGGTCGTCCGAGGGGCTCTGGACGCCGCGGGATGGCCGCGGGGCGAACGCGAAGCGCGCTGCGCCGACCTGCTGGCGCTGTGCCGGCTGAACATGATGGCGGACCGTCCCGTGGACGCCCTGGGCGGGCTGCAGCGGCATCTGCTGTCCATCGCCGTCGCTCTCGCCCCGTCGCCGCGGATGCTCGTCGCCGACGAGCCCACCCGCGGTCTGGAGGGCTCCGATGCGCGGCAGGTGCGGGAGGTCCTGCTCGGATCGGGTCCCCGGGTGGTGTTCGCCACGCATGACCTCGACATCGTCTCGGCCTCCGACCCCGAGGTCGAGGAGGCGCTGCTTCTCGACGAGGGTCGCGCCGTGGCCCAGGGGCCGGTGCGCCAGGTGCTCGACGCCTACGACGTGCTTATCCGCGAACGCCGTAAGGCCGTGCGAAGATCCTGACGGTCGGATCCGGCTGGCGGATCGCCTACCGTCCGTCGAGCATGTCGTCGACGAGGTCGAGGACGGCGGCCGCACCCTCGATAAAATCCGCGGGCGCGGGCAGCAGGGAGAGCACGAGATGGCCGTTGCCGGGCATGTCAAAGAAATACCCCGGCTGGTCCGTCATCCCCTTGTCCTCGATGAGCCGGAGCACGAGGGAGTCCTCGTCGATGACGGAGGGGATGCGCAGCACCACGCTCCATCCGCCCTCAGGACGCATCAGCGAGACCGGACAGCCCTGACGTGACGCCAGGATCCCCTCAAGTCGTCGCAGATTGCCGGTGATGCGGTCGAGGACGACGCCGGTGCGATCCTCCACGCCCTCCAGCAGAACTGGAAGCTCCTCGGCCATGCGGGCGGAGACGGGAAGGAAGTCGTCGGCGATCCTGTCGAGCAGCCTCAGGGCCTCGGCGATCTGCTCCTGCGGACCGGACACCCTGATCCAGCCCACCTTCGCCTGCGGGGCGGCCAGGCTTTTCGACAGCCCGTCCAGAGCGAAGGTGAGAACGCCGTCCTCCCCCGCCAGGCGCCGCCGACCCTCCAGCGGCTCGAGCGGATAGCCGAAGAAGACCTCGTCGGCAATCAGCGCCAGACCGTATCGCCGGCACAGGTCGACGATCTCCCTCCTCTCCTCCTCATGGACGTAGGAGCCGGTGGGGTTGTCGGGGTTGATGAGCACCACGGCCCGGATGCGGTCGCCATCGGGCGATTCGAGGACCCGCCGCATATCGGCCGCGTCGATCGTCCAGGAGCCGTCGTAGCGCAGCCGGTAGTCGCGCACCCGG
The DNA here is from genome assembly GCA_937876495.1 of uncultured Bifidobacterium sp. Classification (GTDB taxonomy): domain Bacteria; phylum Actinomycetota; class Actinomycetes; order Actinomycetales; family Bifidobacteriaceae; genus Bifidobacterium. The sequence continues at coordinate 1,082 of CALEGL010000027.1, read as the reverse complement.
ACGCCGACGAGCGAGGCCAAGGAGTCCACGAGCGGATATCCCGGCACCGGTGCCAGGACGGCGTCCCCCGGGTCGCACAGCAACATGAGCAGCCAGGCGTAGGCCTCGGATGTGGAGTCGAGAAGGTACAGCCGATCCGGGTCCACGGACCCCGTGCCGCCGCGGCCCGAATCCGCGAGGAAGCGCGCCAGGGCGCGACGGGCCGTCAGAGACCCGCGGGGGTCGGCCTCATACACGCCCGGGAGCCGATCCGGCCCCAGCCCATGGCGTGTGGGATTCGAATCGTTGAGGAGACGCAGCCGCACGCCTCGGGCCCGGGCGGCGGCTTCGGCGCGCGCGATGGCGTTGGGCGTGTCGCGCCCCATCCTCGAGGAGAAGCGCACGGGACGCGACTGACCCCCGCGATCCGAAGGGGTCACGGGGGTCACGGATGCGGGGACGCGGACGGACGTCAGCGCCCGGCCTTCGTCGCCGCGTAGTAGGCGGCTCCGATGATGCCCGCATCGTTGTGCAGCGTCGCCGGCACGATCGGCGTGACGATGTCGATGTAGGGCAGGAACTTCTCGCTGACGCGGCTCACGCCGCCGCCGACGACGAACAGGTCGGGGTTGAAGTACTTCTCCATGAGGCCGTAGTACTTCGTCAGCCTCTTCGCCCACTTCTTGTAGCTCATGCTTTCGCGGTCGCGCACCGAGGACGCCGCGTACTTCTCGGCGTCGCCCTTGCCGTTCGGCAGTTCGATGTGGCCGAGCTCGGTGTTGGGGATGAGGACGCCGTCGTAGATGAGGGCCGTGCCGATGCCGGTCCCCAGGGTGGTAGCGATGACGAGGCCGTCCTGGCCCTTGGCGGCCCCGAACTGCTGCTCCGCGACGCCGGCGGCGTCGGCGTCGTTGACGACGGTCACCGGACGGCCGCACGCCTCGGAGAACACGGCGGTGACGTCCACGCCGATCCACGACTTGTCGAGATTCGCCATGAACGTGAGTTCCCTGCCTGGCTTGATGGGCGCCGGAAACGCGATGCCGACGGGGGCGTCGGCCGGGACCTCGAAGTGGTCGAGCTGCTGGCGGACGATTCCGGCC